>CAUVLK010000310.1:0-3750 GCA_963552635.1 uncultured Lautropia sp.
CGCCGGCCCCGCCCCTGTCTCGGATCCTTGACGGATTTGCGGGTGCATACAAAGACAGACACTGCGTTCTGCATTCAGCATGCGCGGATCGTTACAATACCGCCGTTACATTTTTCCTCGACAGCCCGCTTCCCCATCCATGGACGCCAACTACAAGATCTCCCGCTCGTCCCTGCACGTCGAAGTCACCGATCGACTGCGCGAGATGATCTATGAACGCAGCCTGCCGCCCGGTGAGCGCATTGACGAACTGGGGCTGTCCGCCCGCCTGGGCACCTCCCGCACCCCGCTGCGCGAGGCCCTGAAGGTGCTGGCCCACGAAGGGCTGGTCCGCCTGGTGCCGGGACGGGGCGCCTTCGTCGTCGAACTGAGCGCCAGCGAGGCCGAAAGCCTCTTCCCCGTGCTGGGTCTGCTGCAGAGTCGATGTGCCGCCGAGGCGGTGCGCCGCCAGACCCCCGAGGACATCGTGGCGCTGGATGCCCTGCTGGCCAGCCTGGAGAACGCCGTCACCGGACATCGCCTGGCCGACTACTACCGTGCCGTGGACGGATTCCACGAGCGCCTGCAGACCATGGCGGCCAACCCCTGGCTTACCCGCTCCATCACCGACCTGGGGCGTTTCCTGCAGATGGTGCGCACCCTGATGCCGCTGCCCGAGAACCGGCTGCGCCAGTCCATGGCCGAATATCGCACGCTGATGAAGGCCATCCACCGAGGAGACGCCGACGCCGCCGAGCAGATTGTCTACCTGCAGGCCATGGCCCAGCAACGCGCCTGGCGCATCCTGCAGCAGCAGGCCCAGGAAAGCGCTGCCGCCCAGGAAGCAACGGCACAAGGCGCGGACATCGCTACCACCGCACCGGCCACGTCAGCCGCCGCGGCCCCCAATGCTGCCGCCACGACCGAAGCGCCGAGCCCCTCCCAACCGGCAGGTACGGCGCACACCGGCTCGCAAGGTGGCGCATCGACGCCCACTTACAGGGAAGCAGGCGCCCACTCCGGCATGCATCCGACCATGGCACGCCCGGTCCAGCCCGCCGTGCAGCAGACCCACGACGAAGAGGCCTCGCTGGACGCCTGACAGCACATCTGAAGCGCGGGGAATCAGACAGGGGATGGGTCTTGATGGCGCATGGCGCGGCCCGTTACAGGCAGACGCCACGCAGTCTCCCGTTCCGGACCGCCTTCAGCCCGCTTCAAGCAGGCCATCCTGGGCGGACCACCCCTCACATCTTGGGGTGCATTTTGAAACCAACGTTCACAAATGCGGTAATCTCCGCCTGTCACACTGACATTTTCATACATCTTCAACCCTTCTCCCGGTGAATTTCGAGGTTCCCCTCAGCATTGGCGGTAACGCGGCCAATCGCAGCGAAGACGCGCTGATCCAGAAGCAGAACACCGTCCTGCTGTTCGACGCGGATCCAGCCGTGCGCCAGCTCGTGTCCGGGTTGCTGGATGCCCATCGGCTGGGCACGCTCTGCGTCATTCAGAATCCGCGTGAAGCCGAGGAAATCATCGAGAGTGAGCGCACACCTTCGTTGCTGTTCGTGCATCTGAACGGGCCCGAAGATCCCCGCCTGAACTGGCTGCGCGAGCAGCTCAAGAACGCGGCCTGGCAGCGCCTGTCCGTCATCCTGCTCACCACGGGTGATCCCCGCCTCCTGTGGCGCGAAGCGCTGGCCCTGAACCTGACCGACGTGCTGGTCAAGCCCCTGGATGAATCCGCCCTGCTGCTGAAGCTGCGCCAATGCCTGGGGTTGAAACTCTATCGGGACCGTCTGCTGCGTCAGGACCTGCTGACCGGCCTGACCAATCACACCGGCTTCATGCGCCGGCTGGAATCCGTGCTGCGCTCCACGCCTCGCGCCTGCACGCTCATGCTGCTGGACCTGGACCGCTTTCGACAGCTCAACGACGGCCTGGGCCACGCCATTGGCGATGCCTTCCTGAAAGCCGTCAGCCAGCGACTGGACGATCTGGTCAGCCGCCATACTGGCCCCGAGCGTCGTCGCCGCCTCCGCACCACCAGCCCCTGGCTGGCGCGTATCGGCGCCGACCGCTTCATGGCCCTGCTGCCCGGCCGTCCCGGCGATCCCGAGCACACGGCCTGCATGGACGAGCTGCATCGGATCCTGGGCCTGCCCCTGCACATCGAGGGCAAGGAACTGTTCATCTCGGCCAGCGTGGGCATGGCCGTCTTCCCGGACCACGCCACCGATCACACCCAGCTCACCCGCCATGCCGAGCAGGCCATGGCCCTGGCCAAGCGTCGCGGCGGCCATCGCATCGAGTATTTCGACCCCACCCAGAAACAGGCCCGCCTGGATGCACTGACGCTGGAGAACCATCTGCGTCACGCCATCCGCCACCAGGAACTGCGGCTCTTCTATCAGCCCAAGATCTGCAGCCGCACCCTGCAGATCACCGGCGTCGAAGCCCTCATCCGCTGGCATCACCGCGAACTTGGCCTCATCCTGCCCGAACACTTCGTGCCCATCGCCGAGCGCAGCGGACTCATTGCCGACATTGGCGCCTGGGCCCTGAACGAAGCCTGCCGCCAGGCCCGCGCCTGGCTGGACGAAGGCCTGCCCCCCCTCAAGATGGCCGTCAACGTCTCGGCTGCCCAGACCCAGCGCGGCAATCTGGTCGACACGGTGCGCCAGGCCCTGCACGACAGCGGCCTGCCCCCCGAGCAGCTCATCCTGGAACTGACCGAGACCCTGCTCATCGAAAGCGGCGATCAGGCTCGCTGCCTCATCACCCAGCTCAAGCAACTGGGCCTGAAACTGTCGCTGGACGACTTCGGCACCGGCTACTCGTCCCTCACCTACCTGCACACCCTGCCGTTCGACGAGATCAAGATCGACCGCAGCTTCATTCAGGGACTGCCCCAGCAGGCCGTCTCCCGCGCCATCGTCAACGCCATCCTGGCGCTGGCCAAGGGCCTCAGGCTGGAAGCCGTGGCCGAGGGCATCGAGCGTCCCGACGAATTCGCGTGCATCCAGCAGAACCTGCCCGACTGCACCCTGCAGGGCAACCTGTTCTGTCCCCCGCTCAGCGCCGCCGATCTGCGCGCCCGCCTGCACACCGACACCCGATTCCAGCCTGCCCTGCCGGCTTGAACATTCCGGCCTGAAGTCCCGCCAGGCAAAGGCTCGCACCTTTTCCCCACCCTGGCTCGACACGGCCGTGCGCGCCCGCATGACGCCGCCGAGGGCGTCCGCATTTATATCGCCCGGATTTAACCTGACGCAACAGGTTGCACTTCTTGCGGGGTCAAGCGCCCCCCTCCGTCGCGTTCTGGTCTATCCTTGAAACAGGATCCCAATTGGGCCGGGCAGCCCGTGCCTTGGCCTGCCTCTCGAAAGGAGACCTGTCTCATGTACAACCGCGTTCTCATCGCCACGGATGGTTCCCCCCTGTCCGAACGGGCCGTCGATACTGGCATCAACCTGGCCACTGCCCTGAAGGCCTCCGTGATCATCGCCACCGTCGGTGCGCCGTATGCACCGCCCCTCTACGCCGGCGACCTGGTGCCCAACAACTACCTCACCGCCAACGAACACGACGAGAAAGTGCGCGCGAGCGGCCAGGAGATCCTCGACCAGGCATGCGCCAAGGCCAAGGCGGCCGGGCTGCAGTACGAGACCGGCTTCGAGATCGCCGATGAGCCCGCCGACGGCATCATCAAGATCGCCCACGACAAGAAAGCTGATGTGATCGTCGTCGCCTCCCACGGCCGCGGCG
>CAUVLK010000311.1:0-3745 GCA_963552635.1 uncultured Lautropia sp.
GCTGGCGGCCGAGGTGGGGCGTCGCCTGCAGGCGCGGGGCATCCCGGCCACGCTGGGTGGTCAGCCGGTGTCGGCCGAGGCGCTGGCGGCGATGTGTGCGCTGCTGAAGGACCGTTCGCCCACCTGGGTGGCGCTCACCGACTGGGTGGCGCTCTTCTTTGCGCCGTCCGTGCCGGAGGCCGAGGCACTGGCAACACGACTGACCGAGCCGGTGCGGGCCGCCGTGGCGGACTTCCTGGCCGGCCTGCCGGCCGCGGCTGGCGACAAGGACGCCATCGGTGCGCTGATGAAGACGGTGCTGAAGACGCACGGGCTGAAGATGCCCCAGCTGGCGGTGCCGCTGCGGCTGATGGTCTTCGGCGTGGAGCAGACGCCCTCGGTGGATGCCATGCTGGCGCTACTGCCGGCGGCAGAGATCGAGGCGCGGGTGCGGGCGCATCTGGCGGGCTGAGAACGGGAGCACAGGTATGGCAGGCAATACACTGGGGCGGCTGTTTGCCGTCACCACCTTTGGGGAATCGCACGGGCCGGCCATCGGCTGCGTGATCGACGGCTGCCCGCCGGGCATGGCGCTGGACGTGGCCGACATCCAGCCCGAGCTGGATCGGCGGCGGCCTGGCACCTCGCGTCACGTCACGCAGCGCCAGGAGCCCGATGCGGTGGAGATCCTGTCCGGTGTGTTCGAGGGGCGCACCACGGGCACGCCCATCGCGCTCGTCATCCGCAATCAGGATGCGCGCAGCCGCGACTATGGCAACCTGGCCGAGACCTTCCGGCCCGGCCATGCCGACTACACCTACTTCCAGAAGTACGGCCTGCGCGACCATCGTGGCGGCGGGCGCTCGTCGGCCCGGCTGACGGCGCCGCTGGTGGCGGCTGGTGCGGTGGCCCGCAAGTGGCTGGCCGAGCACTACGGCATCCGGATCCGTGGCTATCTGTCACAGCTGGGCGAGATCGCCGTGCCGTTCCGTCGCTGGGAGGATGTGGGGCAGAATCCGTTCTTCGTGGCCGATCGGGACAAGGTGCCGGAGCTGGAGGCGTACATGGACCAGCTGCGCCGCGACGGTGATTCATGCGGGGCACGCGTGGAGGTCGAGGCCAGCGGCGTGCCGGTGGGCTGGGGCGCACCGCTCTATGACCGGCTGGATGCCGACATTGCCCACGCGATGATGGCCATCAATGCCGTCAAGGGCGTGGAGATCGGCGCAGGCTTCGGGGCGGTGACCCAGCGCGGTTCGCAGCATGGTGACGAACTCACGCCGGAAGGCTTCGTCGGCAACGAGGCTGGCGGCATTCTGGGCGGCATCAGCACCGGGCAGGACATCCGCGTGTCGCTGGCCATCAAGCCCACGTCCAGCATCCGCATCGAGCGCCGCTCGATCGACCGCGAGGGCAAGCCGGTGATGATGCAGACCCTGGGCCGGCACGATCCCTGCGTGGGCATCCGTGCCACGCCCATCGTCGAGGCGGTGCTGGCGCTGGTGCTCATTGATCACTGCCTGCTGCACCGTGCGCAGTGCGGTGATGTAGATTCCGGTCTGGCGCCGATTCCGGCGTCGGCTCCTCCCACGCAATGAGGATCTGCTTCCCCATGGATTCATCCCGGACGATGACGAGACAAGGTCTGGCCCGTGCCCGCCGGTTTGCGCTGGCCGCATTGAGCGGCAGCCTGCTGCTGACGGCCTGTACTTCCGTGCACACCACCAGCGAAGGCGCCATTGGCCTGAAGCGGCGGCAGATGATGTCGCCGCTGGTCTCGGAGGCGCAGCTGGACCAGAGCGCGCAGGTGGCCTATGCCGAGGTGCTGCAGAAGGCGAAGTCGGACGGCGGGCTCAACACCGATCCGGCCATGACGGCCCGGGTGCGGGCGGTGGCCGGACGCATCATCCCGCAGGTGGGGGCGTTCCGGCAGGATGCGCTGAAGTGGCAGTGGCAGGTCAAC
The DNA here is from genome assembly GCA_963552635.1 of uncultured Lautropia sp. GTDB lineage: Bacteria > Pseudomonadota > Gammaproteobacteria > Burkholderiales > Burkholderiaceae_E > Lautropia. The sequence continues at coordinate 1,943 of CAUVLK010000311.1, forward strand.
GTCATCAAGTCCGACGAGCTCAATGCCTGGTGCATGCCGGGCGGCAAGATCGCGTTCTACAGCGGCATCATCCAGCAGCTCAACCTGACCGATGACGAGATTGCGGCCATCATGGGGCACGAGATCGCCCATGCGCTGCGCGAGCATGCCCGTGAACGGGCCTCGGAGCAGGCCACGGCCGGCCTGCTGATCAATGCCGGTGCAGCCGGCTTCGGGCTGGGCAGCAGTGGCGCGGACCTGGGGCGTCTGGCCTATCAGACCACCTTCGGGCTCAAGCACAGCCGTCAGCACGAGACCGAGGCTGATCGTATCGGCGTGGAACTGGCGGCACGGGCCGGCTACGATCCGCGCGCGGCCATCACGCTGTGGCAGAAGATGGCGGCCCGCAGCGGCGGCAAGAGCCAGCCCGAATTCCTGTCCACCCACCCCTCGGCCAGCACACGCATCAAGGATCTGCAGGACTATTCGACCCGGGTAATGCCCCTGTACCAGGGGCAGGGGCGCTGAGCTTCCCTTATACCGAAGTTATCGATCCACGTGGCATAATTGCGAGATGCTTAATACCGCCCGTACCCTTTACGACAAGTTATGGGACGCTCATGTCGTCCGCCAGGAACCCGATGGCAGCAGCCTGCTGTACATCGACCGCCACCTGCTGCATGAGGTCACCAGCCCGCAGGCCTTCGAGGGCCTGCAGCAGGCCCACCGCGCGCCGTGGCGCCTGAACGCCAACCTGGCCGTGGTGGACCACAATGTGCCCACCACCGGCCGCGAGAACGGCATTGCCGATCCGGTGGCCCGTCTGCAGGTCGAGACACTGGGTGAGAACGCCCGCAAGTACGGTCTGACCTATTTCGACATTGCCGATCGCCGGCAGGGCATCGTGCACGTCATCGGGCCCGAGCAGGGCGCCACGCTGCCGGGCATGACGGTGGTCTGCGGCGACTCGCATACCAGCACGCACGGGGCGTTTGCCGCGCTGGCGCACGGCATCGGTACGTCCGAGGTCGAGCACGTGCTGGCCACGCAGACGCTGGTGGCGCGCAAGTCGCGCAACATGCTGGTGCAGGTCGACGGCCGGCTGCCGGCGGGTGTCACGCCCAAGGACGTGGCGCTGGGCATCATCGGTCGCATCGGCACCGCCGGCGGCACGGGCTATGCCATCGAATTCGGCGGCTCGGTGTTCCGCGAAATGTCCATGGAAGGCCGGATGACGGTCTGCAACATGGCCATCGAGGCAGGCGCCCGCAGCGGTCTGGTCGCCTTTGACGACATCACGATGAACTACCTGCGTGATCGTCCCATGTCGCCGCGCGGCGCCGACTGGGACAACGCCGTGGGTTACTGGCGCACGCTGCGCAGCGACGAGGGGGCACGCTTTGACCGCGTGGTGCAGATCGACGCTTCCGAGCTGCGTCCCTATGTCACCTGGGGCACGTCGCCCGAGATGGTGGTGTCGGTGGAGGATCGGGTGCCCGATCCGGACCGCGAGAAGGACGCCGTCAAGCGCGAGGGCATGGAGCGGGCGCTGCGCTACATGGGTCTCACGCCCAACACGCCCATGACGGCCATCAAGATCGACAAGGTGTTCATCGGCTCGTGCACCAACTCGCGCATCGAGGATCTGCGCGCGGCGGCTGCCGTGGTCCGGGGGCGCCGTCGCGCCGACAACGTGAAGCTGGCCATGGTGGTGCCGGGTTCGGGCCTGGTGAAGGCCCAGGCCGAGGCCGAGGGGCTGGACCGGATCTTCCGCGAGGCGGGTTTCGAGTGGCGTGACCCGGGTTGTTCGATGTGTCTGGCCAT
>CAUVLK010000312.1:0-3732 GCA_963552635.1 uncultured Lautropia sp.
CCGCCGCCCCCCGTGCCAGCCCCGGCCGGTGACGCCACGCCCGCAGGTACCGCCCCCACCACGCCGCCGCCGGCCCCCAAACTGCCTGACTGGCCAACCTACCGGGCCCGCTTCCTGCAGCCGGTGCGCATCGACGGCGGCCTGAAGTTCTGGGAACAGCATGCCGATGCGCTGGAGCGCGCCACCCAGGAACATGGTGTGCCCGCCGAGATCATCGTCGCCATCATCGGCGTGGAAACCCTCTACGGTCGCAACACCGGCAAATTCCCCACCATCCAGGCACTTTCCACGCTGGCCTTCGACTTTCCGCCGCGCGCCGCCTACTTCCGCAAGGAACTGGAGCAGTTCCTGCTGTACTGCCGCGAGAACGGCCTGGATCCGATGGCTCCTCAGGGCTCCTACGCCGGCGCCATCGGCACCCCGCAGTTCATGCCCGGCAGCATCCGCAGCTATGCCACCGACTTCGACGGCGATGGCCGCATCGATCTGGTCAACAGTCCGGTCGATGCCATCGGCAGCGTGGCGCGCTTCCTGGCCATCCACGGCTGGCAGAAGGACCGCGACCTCTACTACCCCGCCACGCTGGCCGAGAATGCCGATCCCGCCTCGCTGCTGGCCCGTGGCCCGAAGCCCGATCTGAACATCGCCGACCTGCGCGCCGCCGGCATCACCAGCCCGCTGTCACTGCCGGCCGACCAGCCGCTGATGCTGGTGGACCTGCCCAACGGCGCCAACCCGCCCAGCTACGTCATCGGTACCGGCAACTTCTACGCCATCACCCGCTACAACCGCTCGTTCTTCTACGCCATGGCCGTGACCGAGCTGGCCGAAGTGCTGCACCAGCGCCATGCCGGCACGCTGGGTGCACCGCAGCTGGAACTGCCCAACCAGCCCACGCTGCCGCAGAGGCCGCCCTCACCCTGAGCATCGGGGACGCGGCCTGACGGTTTCATGCTCAGGCCGCCCTCTCACGGACGCAGCGCCACACAGCGTCAGCATGGGCTGCCCGATGCACTCCAGACACGGCTACATTCAAGTGCTGAAATGGAGATCCCGCCATCCGGATGACGGCAGACCGGGGCAGCGGCGTTAAGATAGCCGGCCTCATGCCCGTTCATGGACGATCCTCCCCCGTGCCAAGCCCTGCCTCCGCACCCAGTTCCTCCGACCTGCCTGCGGGTCCGCTGGACCTTCCCCCCCACGCCCGCGACATCTACGTCATCTCCCCTTCCGGGGCGATTGCCGACCGCAGCCGCGTGCAGCGGGCGCGCCGGCTGCTGCAGCGCCAGGGCTTTCGGCTGACACTGGACCCGAAGGCGCTGGCCACCTACCAGCAGCGCTTTGCCGGCGACGACGAGACGCGCCTGCAGGCCTTCCAGCGGGCCATGGAGTCCGACGCCCCCGCCATCATGACCAGCCGGGGCGGCTACGGCATCACCCGCTACCTGGAAAAGCTGGACTTCGAGCGTCTGGCCGCCAGCGGCAAGAAATGGCTGGGCTTCTCGGACTTCACCGCCTTCCACCTGGCCATGCTGGCCCGGACAGGCGCCACCACCTGGGCCGGCCCTGCGCTGGTCTCGCATTTCGACGCTGCCGACCCGGCCGACGTGGATCCCACCACGCTGGAAACGCTGGCTGACGCCCTGGCGGGCCGGCTGGAACTGGTGGGCTTTCGGGGCGAAGGTGCGCCGTCGGGCTTCGAGGCCGAAGGCACGCTCTGGGGCGGCAACCTCAGCATGGTCTGCTCGCTGCTGGGCACCTCGCTCTTTCCGCGCATCGACGGCGGCATCCTGTTCCTGGAAGAGGTCAATGAGCACCCCTACCGCGTGGAGCGGCTGATGACCCAGCTGCTGCACACGGGCGTGCTGGATCGCCAGCGCGCCGTGCTGCTGGGCCACTTCAGCTGGAAACAGGCCGAAGGCGATCGCTACACGATGAAGAAGGTCTGGCAGTGGCTGCGCACGCAGACGCCCACGCCGCTGATCACCGGCCTGCCCTTCGGCCACGAGCCCACCACGCTGACGCTGCCGCATGGCGCGCAGGTAGGCCTGGCGGTGGATCGGCGCACCTGCTATCTGGTGCTGCCGCACGACCACGGCCAGCCCGCACCGGGCCTGTTCGGCGTCGATCCGGCTAGCGACGGTCAGCCGGCCCACCGCACCTGGCAGTGCTGGTGCGGGCAGCCGCATGAGGGCTGATCAGCCGGCGAACAGCCCCGTCGACAGATAGCGGTCACCCCGGTCGCAGACAATGAACACCACGGTGGCTGGTTCCACCGTGCCGGCAGACCCGCCTGACGCTGCGGTCTGCCCTGCCGCGGCGGACCGCTCCGCGGCCAGCTGCTCGGCCACCCGCAGCGCGATCACCGCCGCACCGCCCGACGACACGCCACAGAAGATGCCCTCTTCCCTCGCCAGCCGGCGCGTCATGTCCTCGGCTGCCTGCTGGCTCACTTCCTCCACCCGGTCGATGCGCGCCTGCGCCCGGATGGCGGGTTCGTAGCCGGGCGGCCAGGCACGGATGCCGGCAATCGACGCGCCTTCTGCCGGCTGGGCGCCAATGATCCGGATGGTCTCGCACTGCTCCTTCAGGAAGCGCGACACGCCCGTGATGGTGCCGGTGGTGCCCATGGCCGAGACGAAGTGCGTGACGCTGCCTGCGGTCTGCCGCCAGATTTCCGGGCCGGTGCTGCGATAGTGTGCCCGCCAGTTGTCGTCGTTGGAGAACTGATCCAGCACCCGGCCACGTCCCTCGGCCTGCATGGCCAGCGCCAGGTCGCGCGCACCCTCCATGCCCTCTTCCTTCGAGACCAGCACCAGCTCGGCCCCGTAGGCCTGCATCGACTGGCGGCGTTCCAGGCTCTGGGTCTCGGGCATGATCAGCACCATCCGGTAGCCCTTCACCGCCGCCACCATGGCCAGCGCAATGCCGGTATTACCGGACGTGGCCTCGATCAGCGTGTCGCCGGGCCGGATCTCGCCACGCGCCTCGGCGGCCATGATCATCGCCAGCGCCGGCCGGTCCTTCACGGAACCCGCCGGATTGTTGCCTTCCAGCTTGGCCAGCACGCGGACGCCAGCCGCCTGCACGGCCGGATCCAGCAGGCGCGACAGCGCCACCAGCGGAGTGTTGCCCACCTGGTCGAGAACGGACGTGCCGCCGACCGTCAACCCGAGGCCTTCCACCCGATCGGCACCTTCATCCAGCACGCGCCGCTGTGCTGCATTCGCGCCCGTATCGTCCTCCCGGGCTGCACCAGCCGACACCGCGCCCGGTGTGTTGCGTGCCGTCATCAGACCGGCACCGTCATCAGCGACAGCGGCGCGGGCACATCCAGCGGCATGACGCCCGGCTGCTCCAGCTTCACCAGGCAGTCGTGCAGCTCTTCCACGGCCTCCACCCGACCGAAGCTCTTGCGCCAGACCAGCATCACCTGACGCACCGGCGGCGCCTTCTCGAAGGGCACGTAGGTCAGCAGGCCGTCCGTGTTCTTTCCCTCCACCCCGGGCTCGATGCCCGGCGGCATGGCAGTCCAGGGCAGCACGGTGATGCCGATGCCCGAGGCCACCATGTGGCGGATGGTCTCCAGCGACGACCCCTCGAAGGTCTTCTGGATGCCGGCCGTGCTGGTCTGCGAATAGCGCGACAGCTCCGGGCAGACCTTCAGCACCTGGTCGCGGAAGCAGTGGCCCGCGCCCAGCAGTAGCATCGTCTCATCCTTCAGCTCGGTCG
>CAUVLK010000313.1:0-3720 GCA_963552635.1 uncultured Lautropia sp.
CGTGGCCTGCAGCAGCGACAGCACGGCCACCAGCATCAGCAGGTTGAAGCCCAGTGCCACGGTCGAGAACAGGCCGAAGAGCATGTAGTAGATGCTCATGAACACCGCGATGGCCAGGAAGCCCCAGGTCACCGAGTGGAAGCCCTTCGAGATGTTCTCGGCACCCAGGCTCGGGCCGATGGTGCGTTCCTCGATGATGTCCATCGGGGCGGCCAGCGCACCGGCACGCAGCAGCAGCGCCAGGTCGCCAGCGTTCTTGGCCGAACCCATGCCCGTGATCTGGAAGCGGCTGCCCAGCTCGGACTGGATGGTGGCCACCGTCAGCACTTCGCCCTTGCCCTTCTCGAAGAGCACCACGGCCATGGGCTTGTGGATGTTCTTGCGGGAGACTTCGCGCAGGTGGCGGCCGCCGGCCTCGTTCAGGCTCACGGCCACGGCCGGCTGCTGGTGCTCGTCGAAGGTGGCCGAGGCGTTGGTGAGCTGCTGGCCGGTGAAGATGGGCTCACGCCGCAGCACCACCGGGGCGCCACGACCCTGGCGGAACAGGTCGGAGCCGAAAGGCACCACGCCGTTCTCGCTGGTCAGCGCCCGCTGGGCCTCGGGGCTCATGTCCACCAGACGGGCTTCCAGCGTGGCGGTGCGGCCCAGGATGTCCTTGGCACGCGCCGTGTCCTGCACGCCGGGCAGCTGCACCACGATCCGGTCGGCGCCCTGGCGCTGGATGACCGGCTCGGCCACGCCCAGTTCGTTGATCCGGTTGTTCAGCGTGGTGATGTTCTGCTGCACCGAGTTGTCCAGGAAGGTGCGCATGGCGGACTCGGTCAGCGTCAGCAGCAGCTGCGAGTGATCGCCACTGCCCCGCTCCTGCACGGCCAGGTCGGCCTGGTTGTCACGCAGCAGCTCCTGGGCGCGGGTGCGGGCATCCTCGCTGGCAAAGTCCAGCACCAGCTGCTTGCCATTGCGCTTGATGCCGTTGTGGCGCACCTTGCGGTCACGCAGCAGCGTGCGCACGTCGGCCATCGCACTGTCCAGGCGCTTGTTCAGCGCCTCGGTGGTGTCGATCTGCATCAGAAAGTGGACGCCGCCGCGCAGGTCCAGACCCAGATACATGGGCAGGGCGTGCAGCTGGGTCAGCCACGTGGGTGAAGCCGACAGCAGGTTCAGTGCGGTGATGTAGACCGGATCGGCGGGGTCCGGGTTCATCGCCTTCTCCAGCACGTCGCGGGCGCGCAGCTGGGTATCGGTGGACTCGAAGCGGATCTTGACGGAGTTGTCGTCGCGCAGCACCCCCGTGTTGGGGATGCCGGCCTTGTCGAGCGCGGCCAGCGCCTGGCTTTCGGTGGCCGCGTCGACCTTGATGGTCGCCTTCTGGCTCGATATCTGAACCGCTGGCGATTCGCCGTAGAAGTTGGGGAGGGTATAGATCAGGCTGAAGATCAGCGCCAGCCCGATGAGGGCATATCGCCAGAACGGATATCGATTCACACTCAGATGGCCTTGATGGTGCCCTTCGGCAGAAGGGTCTGGACGGTGGACTTCTGGAAGTTCATTTCGATGGACTTGTCGCCAGAAGCAGAAACTTCGACGGTAACATAGGCGTCGCCGACCTTGGTGACCCGGCCGACGATCCCGCCAGCCGTCACCACTTCATCGCCTTTTTGCAACGCTGCCAGCATGTTCCGATGCTCCTTGGCCCGCTTCATCTGCGGACGGATCATCAGGAAATACATGGCCACGAACATCAGGATGATGGGCAGAAAGCCCAGCAGCTGGCTCTCGGCGCCGGCGGGGGCAGCAGTCTGCGCGTAGGCGGTGGAAATCACGATAGGGTTCCTTTCAGGGTTGAAGGGATGGATGGGTGAACCCGTCATTATAGCGACGGGCCGTCTGCCGGGCGGTCGCGGCCATGGCCGGCGCTGCAGTATCGCGTGGGGCCGCCGAAGCGGTCGGCCCCGGGATCATGCCCGGATGACGGCGCCGGAAGACGCCGTGAGGGCGCGCCGCGTCAGCCGTCCAGCCCGCGCTGGCGGTCCTTCAGGAAGGCGGCGTGGAAGGCCGCAAAGCGTCCTTCGGCAATGGCCTGCCGTGCCTGGGCCATCAGATCCAGATAGAAGTGCAGGTTGTGCACGGTGGCCAGGTGGGCGCCCAGCATCTCGCCCACCCGCTGCAGGTGGTGCAGGTAGGCGCGCGAATGGTGGCGGCAGGTGCTGCACAGGCAGGTCGGATCCAGCGGGCGCTCATCGTCGCGCCAGCGGGCGTTGCGGATCTTCAGGTCGCCGAAGCGGGTGAACAGCCAGCCGTTGCGGGCGTTGCGGGTAGGCATCACGCAGTCGAACATGTCGATGCCGCGGGCGATGCCGTCGAGCAGGTCCTCGGGCGTGCCCACGCCCATCAGGTAGCGGGGCCGGTCGGCGGGCAGCCGGTGGCCGATGTGGTCCAGGATGCGCAGCATGTCTTCCTTCGGCTCGCCCACCGAAAGGCCGCCCACCGCATAGCCCTCGAAGCCGATGTCCGTCAGGCCCGCCAGCGACTCGTCGCGCAGGTCCTCGAACATGCCGCCCTGCACGATCCCGAACAGGGCGTTGGGATTCTCGCCGCGCAGGAACTCGTCCCGGCTGCGGCGTGCCCAGCGCAGCGACAGCTGCATCGAGCGGGCGGCTTCCTCATGGGTGGTGGGGCGGCCGTCGATCTCGATGGGCGTGCATTCATCGAACACCATGGCGATGTCCGAGTTCAGCGCCCGCTGCACCTGCATCGAGACCTCGGGTGTCAGGAACAGCTTGTCGCCGTTGATGGGCGAGGCAAAGCGCACGCCTTCTTCCGAGATCTTGCGCAGATCGCCCAGGCTCCAGACCTGGAAGCCGCCCGAATCGGTCAGGATGGGACGGTGCCAGCCGTTGAAGCCGTGCAGCCCGCCCAGCTTCTCCATCACGGTCGTGCCGGGCCGCAGCCACAGGTGGAAGGTGTTGCCCAGGATGATGCGCGCGCCCACCGCCTCCAGGTCGGCCGGCGACATGCCCTTGACGGCGCCGTAGGTGCCCACCGGCATGAAGATCGGAGTTTCGATTTCGCCATGGTTGAGCCGCAGCGTGCCCTGGCGGGCCAGGCCGTCGGTGTGGTTCAGCGTGTAATGCAGCATGACATGATGGAAGGAGGTGATTATTGAAGGCCCGGGGCGATCCCGGATGGGGAGGGCAGGTCAGGCGAGCCCCTCCACGGGGGCGCGATCCAGCAGCATGGCATCGCCATAGCTGAAGAAGCGATAGCGCTGCGCGATGGCGTGCGCGTAGGCGCGGCGGATCGTCTCGCGGCCGGCAAAGGCGCTCACCAGGATCAGCAGCGTGGACTTGGGCAGGTGGAAGTTGGTGAACAGCCGGTCCACCACCCGGAAGCGGTAGCCCGGGGTGATGAACAGATCCGTCTCGCCACTGCCGGCCACGCCGCCGCTGGCCTCCAGTGCCCGCAGCGCCGTGGTGCCGATGGCCACCACCGGCCGTCCCTCGGCCTTGGCGCGAGCGATGGCCTGTGCCGTCTCGGGTGACAGCGTGTAGCGCTCGCTGTGCATGTGGTGCTGCGACAGGTCTTCGGTGCGCACCGGCAGGAAGGTGCCCGCGCCCACGTGCAGTGTCAGGTGCGCGCTTTCGATGCCGCGCGCCCGCAGCGCTGCCAGCAGCGCCTCGTCGAAGTGCAGGCCGGCCGTGGGGGCGGCCACCGCGCCCG
>CAUVLK010000314.1:0-3688 GCA_963552635.1 uncultured Lautropia sp.
GCGCAAGGCGCGGGCCACAGGCGTGTCGCTGGTGCTGCACCCGCGCAATCCCCACGTGCCCACCGTGCACATGAACGTGCGCTTCTTCCGTGCGCTGGCCCCCACGCCGGCCGAGCAGGACGTGTGGTGGTTCGGTGGCGGCATGGACCTCACGCCCTATTACGGCGAGGAAGAGGACGCCCGGCACTTCCACCAGGTGTGCTTCGATGCGCTGGCCCCTTTCGGCCCCGAGCACTACCCGACCATGAAGGCCTGGTGCGACCGCTACTTCTTCCTGAAGCACCGGCAGGAGGCCCGCGGCATCGGCGGCATCTTCTTTGATGATCTCAACCAGCCGGACTTCGCCACGGCCTTCGCGCTGACGCGCAGCGTGGGTGACCATTTCCTGGATGCCTACCTGCCCATCGTGCGACGGCGCATGGACCGGGCCTATGGCGAGCGCGAGCGCACCTTCCAGGCGCTGCGCCGCGGCCGTTACGTGGAATTCAACCTGGTGCTGGACCGGGGCACGCTGTTCGGGCTGGCCTCGGGCGGCCGCACCGAATCCATCCTGGCCTCGATGCCGCCCACGGCCGGCTGGCGCTACCAGTACCAGCCCGAGCCGGGCACGCCGGAGGCGCGCCTCTACACCGACTTCCTCCCAGCACGCGACTGGCTGGGCGTGACATCCGCATGAACCTCGGCCGGCGTCGTCGCATCGGGCTCCTGGGCGGCAGCTTCGATCCTGTCCATGTGGCACACCTGGCCCTCGGCCAGGCGGCCATCACCGCCCTGAAGCTGGACCAGCTGGTGCTGATCCCGGCCGGCCACGCCTGGCAGAAGGGCGGCAACCAGGCGGAAGGGCGCCATCGGCTGGCCATGCTTCGCCTGGCGATCTCTGCCCTGCCCGCCAGCACCGAGGCCACCCACTGGAAGATCGACGAGCAGGAAGTGAACCGCAACGGTCCCAGCTACACGATCGACACCCTGAAAGCACTGCGGGAGCACTACGGCCCCGACGACGCGCTGATCCTGGTGCTAGGCAGCGACCAGTTCCGCAACCTCGACACCTGGCACGACTGGCAGCACCTGCTGGATTACGCCCACCTGGCCGTGACGCAGCGCGAACGCGTTCCCCTTTCCGACCTGCCACCCGAGATCGAGAAACTGCTGATGGCGCACGGCACGGGCTCGCTGCCCGATTCGCCCGCCGGCAACATCATGTTCTTCCGGATGCCGCCCGTTCCGCTGTCGGCCACGCAGCTTCGCAAGCAGCTGGCCGCTGGCCAGCCGGTAGGCGGGTTGCTGCCGATGGGCGTGGAAGCCTACATCCGGCGGCACGGACTGTACGGCACCGGCACACCGGAAAAGGGGCAGGACTGATCTTCCCGACCGCGGCCAGAGCAGCCGTCGCCGGGCACGTGACTTCCTGACCCAGGCCAAGGCAACCGTCGCCAGACGCGTGACGAAATCCGGCCCGCAGAGCCCCCGCATCCTGGGCCTGGGGCCCCCGCAAAAGACGACAGCAATGACTGGACCGGGCCATGCGGGTACCCGCCCATGAGCCGGACCGATTCCTATAGTATGAGCACTGTACCCTCCGTTCAGTGCCGAACTTTCGAGACCGATAGACCCATGAGCATTTCCGAACTGCAGTACCTGGTGGTGGACGCGCTGGAAGACGTGAAGGCGCAGGACATCCGCGTCTTCGACACCGGCCCGCAGCGCAACGCCAAGTCGCCCGCGCTGTCCGACCTGTTCGACCGCGTGGTGGTGGCCACGGCCACCTCCAACCGCCAGACCCGGGCGCTGGCCGCGCACGTGCAGGACCGGGCGCGCGAGGCAGGCTATCCGGTGGTGTCGGTGGAGGGTGAGGAAACCGGCGAATGGGTGCTGGTGGATCTAGGCGACATCGTCGTGCACATCATGCAGCCCACCATCCGCGCCTACTACAACCTGGAAGAACTGTGGGGCACGCACCCGGTCGAACTGCCGCTGCCCCGGCCGTCGACTCACAAGGGACACGCCCGCAAGGACGAAGATGCCGCCCCCCAGGGCGCGCAGGCCTGACCGGCAGACAGGGAGCGCACGGCGATGCTGATCCGCATCCTGGCCGTGGGTCAGCGCAGCCCGCGCTGGGTGGACGAGGCAGTCTCCGACTACCTGAAGCGTTTTCCCAGCGGGCTGGACGTGGAACTGGTGGCGGTGAAGACCGAAAACCGCACCGGTGATCCCACCCGACGCGCGGAAGCCGCCACCGCCACGCTGATGGCACGCGAGGCCGAACGGCTGCGGGCGAAGCTCCCGCCTCGCGCCCGAGTGGTGGTGCTGGACGAGCACGGCGACGATCTGCGCACCACGGCGTTGGCAAGAAGATTGCAACAATGGCAGCAGGCAGCCGACCCGGTCGCGATCCTGATCGGCGGTCCGGACGGGCTGGATGCCGGCCTGAAGGCCGAGGCGCAGGAGCGCATCCGGCTTTCCAGCCTGACGCTGCCACACGCCCTGGTGCGGGTGCTGCTGGCCGAGCAGCTGTACCGGGCATGGTCGATCAACGCGGGACATCCTTACCATCGGGAGTGACCGACTGTCACGGGCAGATGACGTGACTGGCTGACGGGAGACTTCCATCTCATCAGGAGTGACATCATGATCTATCTGGCATCGCGCAGCCCACGCCGGCTGGAACTGCTCAAGCAGATCGGCATCACCGAGGTCCGGTTGCTGCTGGACGAGGACGAAGCCCGGGCCGAAGAACTGGAAGCCATTCGCCCGAAGGAGTCTCCCACGAACTATGTGGAACGGGTGGCGCGTGCCAAGGCCGAGGCCGCCTGGCAACGGCTGCAGGAACTGCAGCGCCAGGACTTCCTGGCCGAGATGACAGGATCCCCTGTAGCCGAGATCGCGGCGACCACGGCCCCCGCCACGGCTACCTCAGTGGCCGGCGCCACCTCGAACGGCACGGTCACCCCGGACAGCCCGTCTACCGCGCCTGCCGCAGCAGCCTCCCCTGCCTCCCGGCCTGCCCCGGGCAAGCTGCCCAAGAGCGCAGGTGCCGCAACCGGCCGCAACTGGCCCCCGGCCCCGCTGCTAGCGGCCGACACCACGGTCGCCGTGGGCGGCCGCATCCTGGGCAAGCCCACGGATGAAGAAGACGCACGGCGCATCCTGAAGCTGCTGTCGGGGCGTTCGCACCGGGTGCTGAGCAGTGTGGTGGTGGTCAGCCCGCGCGGCAAGGTGCGCCAGCGCACCCAGGTGTCGCGGGTGCGCTTCCGGCGCCTGACCGATGAAGACATCACCGCCTACATCGCCAGCGGCGAACCCTTCGGCAAGGCCGGTGCCTACGGCATCCAGGGGCTGGCCGCCTGTTTCGTGAAGAAGATCGAGGGCTCGTACAGCAGCATCATGGGCCTGCCGCTCTACGAGACGGCCACCCTGCTGAAGAAGGCCGGATATCCCCCGACACCGAAGACAACTCCCGTCTGACGGAACGACCGCGCCCCAAGGCGGGCGTACCTGCGCCCGCCCATCACCAGGGCGGGGGCATCGGGGCACGCGCGTCCCGCCCGCTGAGCGAGGTAGCACGCCATGGCGTTGCCTTGACCGACAAAACATCCATCCAGACGCTTCCAGTCCAGGACAAAGTGCCGCCGATTTGGCGGCCATGCCCCGCATGGTGTATATCTGTCAGCAGATACGCCGCCGGAGT
>CAUVLK010000315.1:0-3676 GCA_963552635.1 uncultured Lautropia sp.
TCACCATCCAGATGCTGCAGACCACCCGCCGCGTGGCCGATGCGCTGTTTGCGCGACTGGGAGACTGAAGCCAGCGCCCCCCACGACTGATCCCGTCCACCACGACCCGACCCCATTCGATCCCATCATGGACCAGCACATCAACTACATCACCCTTGGCGTTGCGGACGTTGGCCGATCACGCCGTTTCTACCAGGAAGTCTTCGGCTGGCAGGAAAGCGCCGAAAGCAACGAGCACATCGCCTTCTTCCAGACAGGCGGCGCGCTGATACTGGCACTGTTCCAGCGTGATGCGCTGGCCAAGGATGCCTGCAATGATGGCTCCGACACGGTCCCGGGCAGCTTTCCCGGCTTCTCGATGGCTCACAACCTGGCCTCCGCCACCGAGGTCGATGCGCTCTTTGCGCGCTTTCGCGAGCATGGCGTCACCATCGTCAAACCGCCCCAGAAAGTGTTCTGGGGCGGCTACAGCGGCTATATCGCAGACCCGGACGGCTTCCTGTGGGAAATCGCCCACAATCCGTTCCTGCAGAAACTGCGCGGCTGACGGTCACAGGCCGTGGGCTTTCCACCAGGACCGCCAGCCACCTGCCTCACACCACCACCCGCGCGATCAGCATCGCCACCACCGTGGCCACCCCCACGCCAATCAGGCCAGGCATCATGAAGCTGTGGTTCAGGATGTACTTGCCGATGTGCGTGGTGCCGGTACGGTCGAAGTTGATCGTCGCCAGGTCACTCGGGTAGAAGCAGAAGAAGAAGTACGCATAGCTGGCCGGCACCGAGCCCAGCAGTGTGGCTGGAGAAAGCCCCAGCGCAAAGCCCAGCGGCAGCATCACCGTCAGCGTGGCCGCCTGAGACTTCAGGAAGGCCGAGAAGGCGAACATGGCCAGGGCGAAGGTCCACGGATGGCGTTCCACCTCGGCCTTGAGCAGGTCCGTGATGTAGCCCTTGTTGCCCGAGATGACGGTATCGCTCATCCAGGCAATACCCATGATCATCACCACCGCGATCATGCCGGCATTGAAGACCTTGGAATCCGAGATGGCCTTGGGCTTGACGCCGGTTAAGAACAGGATGAGCGCGCCGGCCGCCAGCATGACGAACTGGATCACCGGCACCATCGTCAGCGGCTGTCCCTTGGCATCCAGCGGCAGCAGCGGCTGCGCCACCGAAGCCAGGCAGACAATGGCCACGATGCCCAGCAGGAAGATCGTCAGCGCACTGCGCGCCTGCGAACTCACGGCCTCGCCCAGCACCGAATGGCTGCCCCCCTCGATGTACTCGCGCATCCTGGGATCCTGCATCCTGGCCTGGAAATCCGGATCGTCGGCCAGATCCTTGCCCCGCTTCAGGCTCCAGGTGGCGGCCACCAGCATGCCGATGATGCACGAAGGCACGGTCACGCACAGGACCTGGGGCACCGAAATGGCCACATGGTGGGTGGCAGCGATGGCCACCACCGTGGCCAGTGCGGCCGATACCGGGCTGGCGGTGATGCCCATCTGGCTGGCGACCGAGGCAATCGCCATCGGGCGCTCGGGGCGGATCCCCTTGGAATACGCCACGTCATAGATCACCGGCAAGAGCGGGTAGACCGCATGGCCGGTCCCCACCAGCATCGTCAACGAAAAGGTGCAGATCGGTGCCAGGTAGGTGACCCGCTCGGGATGGCGGCGCAGCAGCTTCTCGGCCAGCCGCACGATCAGGTTCAGCGCCCCGGTGGCCTCCAGCGTCGCCGAGGTGGTGACCACCGCAATGATGATCAGGATGACATCGATGGGTGGCTTGCCCGGTGCCACGCCGAACAGGAAGGCCAGCAGCGTGATGCCCAGCCCGCCCAGCAGGCCCAGCGCCACCCCACCGAAGCGGATGCCGAAGTAGATGATGACCAGCAACAGCAGCAGCTGTGCCCAGAATGGATGGATACCTATCTGTTGCATCAATGTGCTCAACATGATCGCTCCTGAATGCGAGGTGTCGACCGCCGTCCGTTATTGACATTAATTGACAGTCCGATTCCATAGCGATGGTAGCCCAGAAGGCGGACACTCCACGCTCATCTCGCAGCCGAACCATCGGTTGTCCTGCGCACAAGCCTCTGAATGCAGGCGGTTCCTGGCCTGGCGAGCAGACAGACAGCAGAAGACCGTCACCGGCGGACAACGCAGCAGGCGCATCTGAAAGCCCACAATCGTGAAGCGTCCATGCAGCCCCATCCGGCAAAACCCTGATTCCCGAAGGTCGCATCAGCCACCGTAGAATGACACCCATTCCAAACAGCACAGATCCGAGGGAGTCCGCCGGACCCGTACAGTCGGCATCTGTGCTCCATTCCTTTTCTGACAGACATCTCCTCATTCATGGACCGAACCCTGTCGCGCCAGAGTGCGCAGCACATCTCGCAAGTCGCCCTCTTTGCCGCCCTGCTGGCGGTACTTGGCCTCATTCCCAAGATCGACCTGCCCTTCGGCGTCCCCATCACCGCCCAGTCGCTGGGCATCATGCTGGCCGGCGCCCTGCTGGGCCCCTGGCGCGGCTTCCAGGCAGTGCTGCTGTTCGTCGTGGCCGCGGCCCTGGGCCTGCCGGTGCTCTCAGGTGGCCGGGGCGGTCTGGCCCCGTTCATGGCGCCGTCAGCCGGCTACCTGTACGGCTATGCACCGGCAGCCTTCGTCATCGGCTGGATGATGCTGATGCTGCCACGTGCCCGCACCGCCGGACGGATGGCTGCCAACGCCTTCATCGCCTCCATGGCTGGCGGGCTCGTGTTCCTGCACCTCACAGGCATCATCGGCCTGACCATCTTCGCCGACATGACCTTCGACAAGGCCTTCCTGGCTGACATGGCCTTCGTGCCCGGCGACACCATCAAGGCGCTGCTGTGCGCCCTCATCGTCCACACCGTCGCGCGAGCGCTGCCCGACTGGCCCTTCCCGGGCAGCGAGATCCGCGCCACACACCGTTGAACAGGGCACTCCCTGCCGATCTGGTCCATGGTCCGCTGCTGCGCTGGGCCCATGAACATCCCGATCGGCCGGCCATCATCCAGGACGCTCACGGCAGCCATGCCCGGCAGCTGGATTTCGGCCAGCTTCTGGCGGCCGTCAACGAACGGGGCGCGGCGCCCACCGGCCGCGTCCTCGGCAGCAACGTGCTGCTCACCAGCACCGCCGATCCGCTGACGCTGCTGATCGATTTCCTGGCCGTCATCCGCACCGGACGTTGCGCGGCCGTGGCCGACCCGGACTGGCCCGCCGAGGTCCATGCCCGCATGGAGGCGGCACTGCGCGACATGGGCGACCCGTCCCCGGACTCCAGCCCACCCCCCACGCCGGAAACGCCCTTCTACATCGGCTTCACCTCTGGCAGCACGGGCCTGCCCAAGGGCTTCCGGCGCCACCATCGCTCATGGGCGGAGACCTTCCGCATCACCCTGCAGACCTTCGGGCCGGTGGCCGGTGGTCGCGTGCTGGCCCCGGGGCGGATGTCGCACTCGCTCTTCCTGTTCGGTGCACTGCTGGGGCTCTGGAGCGGCGGCGGCACCTCAGTGCAGAGCCGCTTCTCGGCCGGCCGCACCCTGACCACGCTGGCCGACGGCAGCTGCCCGGTCATGGTCAGCGTGCCCAGCCAGCTGCTGATGTTGCTGACGGCTGCACGCCGTCGCCGGCTCGGCCCC
>CAUVLK010000316.1:0-3665 GCA_963552635.1 uncultured Lautropia sp.
TCATCGTGCTTGGCCAGCACCTCGGAGGCGGTGAAATGCCCGGCATCGTCCAGCCGACCCTGGGCCACCACACCCTTGCCCTCACGGAACAGGTCGGGCAGCGTGCCCACATAGCTGACGGCGATCTGGTGCTCGCCATCAGTCACGACGAACTCGACCCGCGTGCCGTCACGCTTCAGGCTGCCGGGTTCCACCAGCCCGCCGATGCGGAACGCGCGACCAGTGGGGGCTTCGCCCTGAGACACCTGGGTGGGCGTGTAGAAGAAGACGATGTTGCTGTTGAGCGCGTAGAGCAACAGGCCTGCCACCAGCACCAGGGCCGCCAGGCCCGAGGCGATCCAGGCAAAGCGCTTCTGGCGGGGCGTCATGAGTTGGCGTCTTCCATGCAGTGGCGTGCATGCCGGCGGCGTCCGGCCAGCAGCACAAGCTCCAGCACCAGAGCCAGGGCGGAAAGCCCGTACGCAATCAGGACGTAATGCCAGTGTGTCATGGAGAATAGATAGGGGTATCGTAGAGGAAGGATGACGATACCCGTCGCGTGTCGGCCAGCGTTGATCGAGGTCAACGCGGCCGACATTCGGCAGACTGGCTGGCGGGCCATGGCGGATGATCGGATACGTTACGGGAAAATAGTCGTCAAATGGTGTCAGAAACCCGACTGATAATCATTGCGCGTCGCCGGCTCCGTCGCCCGCCTGTAGCTTCCCTGGGGTCTGATGTCTGGGGTCTGGAGGTCTGGAGGTCTGGAGGTCTGGCGCCCGGTGAGGGGCGCCTGACACTGTCACGATCTTTCGGGATGCTCCTGCAGTTCATGCACCCACTGCGTGTGCGCCTCGCGCACCAGGATGATGCTGCGCGCCCGGTGCAGGACCACCGCCACGCTGTAGCACCAGGCCGCCAGTGACATCACCAGCATGGCCAGCAGCATCACCGTGGCCATCTTCGAGCCGCTGACCGGGTTGACGCTGGAGCCCTGATGCAGGGTGTTCCAGAGATTGACCGAGAAATAGATGATGGGGACATTGATGCTGCCCACCAGCACCAGAATGGAGCCGGCGCGGTCGGCGCGGTTGCGGTCCTCGATGGCGTTGGTCAGCGCCAGATAGCCGAAGTACAGGAACAGCAGGATCAGCGTCGAGGTCATCCGGGCGTCCCATGCCCAGTAGGTGCCCCAGGTGGGCTTGCCCCACAGCGAGCCCGTCCACAGTGCGATGGCAGCCCACAGCGCCCCGGTGGGTGCCAGCGCGGCGATCATCATCGCCGACATCCGGGTGCGGAACCCAAGGTTCAGGATGGCATAGATCGCCATCACCAGATAGATGAACATGGCCATCCAGGCTGCCGGCACGTGGATGAAGATGATCCGGTAGACCTCACCCTGCTGGAAGTCGGTGGGAGCCTCCCAGAAGCCCAGCCACAGACCCACCAGGCACAGCAGGGCGGCGCTCACGGCAAACCACGGGATCAGCCGGCCGGCCAGGGCGTAGAAGCGCTGCGGGGCTGCGTAGGCAAACAGGTTCATGCGGGATATCACTCCAATGAGGTGCGCAGCGCCAGCGCCACCAGGTACGGTCCTCCCCAGGTGGCCAGCACCATGCCGGCCGCCAGCAGCGCCAGGTGCGCGTCCGGCGACAGGCCGGCCGTCACCATGTCCACCGCACCGGCGCCGAAGATCAGCACCGGCACATACAGCGGCAGGCACAGCAGCGCCACTAGGGCGGCACCGGCCCGCACGCCCAGCGTGAGCGCCGCACCGATGGCGCCCAGCACCAGCAGGGTGGGGGTGCCCAGCAGCAGCGTCAGCACCAGCAGACCCGTGCGTGGCAGGTCCACCGACAGGGCCAGCGCCATCACCGGCGTGATGACGATGAGCGGCAGCGCCGACACCAGCCACACCGCCAGCAGCTTGCCCGCCACCAGGGCAGTGGCCGAGCGGCCGCTGGCCAGCATGTGCTCCAGGCTGCCGTCCTGATGGTCGTTGGCAAACAGCATCGGCAATGCCGTCAATTGTGCCAGCAGTGCCATCACCCAGATGAGCCCGGGGCCCAGACGCGCCAGCCAGTCGGTCTCCGGGCCCACGGCGAAGGGCACCATCAGGCAGGCCAGCACGAAGAAGCCCAGCAGGTTCAGCGTGTCGGCCCGGCGGCGCAGCGCGATGCGCAGATCGCGCTTCAGTGCCCAGGCAAAGGTGGCAGGGGCGGTTTTCATGCGCGATTGCTCCCCAGCCACAGTTCGGCGGGCTGGCGCGCTGCCAGCACCGGCAGGTGGGTGGCGATCAGCGCGCTGCCGCCGCCCTCCAGGTGTTCTTCCAGCAAGGTGTCCAGCAGCGTGCTGCCCTCCGTGTCCAGGGCGGCTGACGGCTCGTCCAGCAGCCACAGCGGCCGATGTGGCGACAGTAGGAGCCGCGCCAGTGCCAGCCGTTGCCGCTGTCCCTGCGAGAGACGCCGGGTCTCCACGTTCGGCCGCTTGCCCAGCGCCACCCGTTCCAGCACCTGCCGCAGCTGCGCGCGGGTGGGACGGGTGCCGTCCAGCCCGGCCAGCAGCTCCAGGTTGTCGATGGCCGACAGTTCTCCCTTCAGCCCGTGCGCATGGCCCAGCCATAGCGTATGGGCGCACAGCCGGCCGCTGCCTGGCGCAAAACGGTCATCCTGCCATTGAATCTGCCCGGCCTGCACCGGTGTCAGTCCCAGCAGCGCCCGCAACAGGGTGGACTTGCCGCTGCCGTTGGGGCCACGCAGCATCAGTGCGCTGCCCGCCGCAACCGAGAAATCCAGCCCATCGACCAGCACCTGCTGGCCGCGCTCGATGCGGATGCCCGTGACCTGCATCATGGCTGGGCAGGCTTTCCGCCCGGAGAGGGAGCATCGGCCGGCTTTCCAGCCGAAGACCCGGTCGACGGCATCGCTTCCCCGAGGCCAGGGGCAGGATTCGCACCTGAAGAAGGAGCTTTCTGGGGGGCATTGCCGGAACCGGGCCGGGGGCCGGCATTGGCCTTTGCCCGCACGCCGGCGATGTACTGCTCCACCTGCTCATACTGCGGCGTGCCGGGTTTCAGCTGTTGCAGCAGTGGTTCCCAGTAGGCCAGCGCCTGGGCAGGGCGGTTCTGGCTCAGCTGATAGGCGCCGGCCAGCGCCATGGCCTTCGGGTGGTTGGGCTGGCGTGCCAGCGCCTCCTGGATCAGTGCCCAGGGGCGGCCCTCCAGCCGGGAATTGGCCTGCCGGCCCAGAGCATCAGCCAGATCGGTGCGGATCTGTGCCGCCAGCGCCGGATCCTCGCTGTCCAGCTTCAGCGCCCGCTCCAGCGCCGCCACTGCCTTGTCGCCTTCGCCCAGCGCCAGGCGCGAGCGGCCCAGCATCAGCCAGCCTTCCACCATCTCCGGTTCGGCCTCCAGCCGGGCTTCCAGCTGGGCCAGCATTTTGTTCACGTCCGGCATCTGCGACTTCTCGGCGAAGTCGGGCGCCACGGCCTCGGGCATGCCGGTGATGCGGTAGAAGGCCAGTGGTAGCGCCACCAGCAGGGTGATGAACACCACGGCCAGCAGCTGGCGTCGGCGGGGGGCATCGGCCTTGGTGGTGGGCGCGTCGGCCGGGGCCAGATCGGCCAGCGCACCGGTGGCGAACTCGCGCATCAGCGCCTCGCGCTCGGGCGAGCCTTCGGGCAGGGCC
>CAUVLK010000317.1:0-3663 GCA_963552635.1 uncultured Lautropia sp.
GTTACGTGCAGGCAGTGCAGGGCGTGCGGCCGCTGCCGCCGCCGTCGGTCACGCGGCGCATCCTGCGCCAGGGCATTCCGCTGCTGAAGGATGATGGGGAGGACACGCCATGAAGCTGCTTCCGGCTCCGCTCCTGTCGCTGTCACTGCTGGCGCTGTGGGTGATGCTGCAGGGGTCGGTCGACCCGGGTACCGTGATGCTGGGGGCGCTGGTGGCCATCATGGTGCCGCTGATGACCCAGACGCTGCGCCCCACGCGGGTGCGCATGCGCCGGCCCGGCAAGGTGCTCCTGCTCATCGGCCGGGTGTTCGTGGACGTGATCCGCTCCAATTTCGAGGTGGCCTGGCATGTGTGGTTCTTCCGCAGCCATCCGCCGCGCACACAGTGGGTGGTGATTCCGCTGCAGCTGCGGACGCCCGCTGCGCTGGCGGCACTGTCGGCCATTGCCGCCATCGTGCCCGGCACGGTCTGGAGCGAGCTGTCGATGGACCGCAGCCGGCTGCTGTTCCATGTCTTTCACGTTCCGGAGGGTCAGGACTTTGCGGCCTGGTACAAGGAACGCTATGAGGTGCTCCTGATGGAGATCTTCGAATGAGCCTGTGGCTGTCGGGTACCGTGCATTTTGCGCTGGGCTGCTTTCTGGCGGCCATGGCCATCGCCATGTTCCGGCTGTTTGCCGGCCCCACGGCGCAGGACCGGGTGATGGCGCTGGACTACATGTACGTGAACGGCATGCTGATGGTGCTGGCGGGCGGCATCATCCATGCGTCGGATGCCTACTTCGAGTCGGCGTTGCTGATGTCGATGTTCGGCTTCGTGTCGTCATCGGCCATTGCCAAGTTCCTGCTGCGCGGCGAGGTGATCGAATGAGCACCCATATCCCGATGTTCGGCGGTGCGCTGCCGGTGTGGGCCGACGTGCTGATCGGGGTGCTGCTGATCATCAGCGGCCTGCTGTCGTTCAGCGGGGCGCTGGGGCTGGTGCGCATCCGCGAGTTCTTCACGCGGCTGCACCCGCTGGCGCTGGGCTCCACGCTGGCGCTGTGGTGCGTAGCCGCGGCCCTGGTGCTGTGCTTTTCGTTCACCTACCAGACGCTGGTGCTGCGGGCCTGGCTGGTGGTGGTGTTCATGGCCATCACGGTGCCGGTGACGGTGGTGCTGCTGGCTCGTGCGGCGCTGTTCCGGCGGCGCGCCGCCGGCGAGGACGGCCTGCCGCCCACCTTTGCCGGGCCGGTGCGGCGGGTATCATCCGCGCCGCCGGTGGAGGATGAGGGGCAAGGGGGCTGAGACACGCAACCCATTCCCCCTCGGGGATTGACACGGCTGAACGTGTTCTGTAGCCTCAATCGCAGGTTTCACGGTCCAAGGAGTCCCATCATGTTTCCCGGACGCCCCGTCCCTCAACAACAAAATCCCTGGGAACTGGCTCCCGAGGTCTACGTCGCCCGTGGCCGCAACCTCGGCAGGGACGAGGGATTCCAGCAAGGCCGCAACGCAGGATGGAACCAGGCCGTCAGGCAGGCCAACCAGGTCATCGAGCAGCAACAGCAGATGATTGAGGATCTGCAGCAGCAGCTGCAGGCTCGGGTGGAACTGGAGGAATATAACCAGCGAGTCTCGCTTGGCAGGGTCTACTTTGACGTGGTTGAAACCCTGAGCAGGGAGAATCCGAATGTCAGGAAAGCCATCCTGCGCGCCTTCAAGAAGCACTATCTACGCGAGATGGAAGAGAGCCTGAAAGAGGGGGCTCTTCATGGTGAGATCCATCGGGATGCTACGTTTCTGAATGACTCACCTAGGACTTGCAGGTTCATTATGGAAGCGCTGGCGAGCTAAGTCGGCGCCCATCACTGGATCATTGCCCCGGCTGCATGACGTGCAGACCGGGGCAAATTGTTTTATTGGCCTGATTCTTTGCTGCCCCCCGGCGCAGTCCCCTGACCACCCTGCAGGGTCTGGTTGCCCTTGCTGTTCGGGTTGCTGCTGTATGACGCTTTGTCCGGACCGCCTGGCTTGCCTACATCCTTTTTCTTCTTCAGCCTACGCAGCGGGTTGAAAACCCCCGATCGCGGTGATGCCGCCATCTGACTCCGCACATTCTGCACCGCGTTGCTCTCCCCTGGATCCGATATCCCTCCCCCTATCCACGACAGCACCGTACCCGGCAGCATCTGCGGCAACGCAAAACACATGTACAACACCGCCAGCAGCACATAACTCAGGACCGTCAACCACCACAGGAACGTCCCCAAATAGACCAGGTGGCTTAGGCCTGGCCTTCCGGCAGTACCCCGTCCTTCAGCAGCTGCACGAAGCCGGCCTGGCTCAGGCGGTGGCGTTCGCGCTGGCTGATGCGGCCCTGATCGTAGTGGTACAGCTCGATGTCGACCCAGCCGGAGGCGGTGCCAGAGGCCGTATCGGTGCCATCGTCCGGGGCTGACGTGGGCTCGTCATCTTGGGCTTCGTCCGTCTGGTTGGCTTCTTCCAGCGCCTCGGGCAGGGCGCCGGCGTCGGGCTGGGCGTCCAGCACCATGACCGAGCGGCGCAGCCGGGGCAGGGCTTCCTTCCACGGCAGGGTGTGGACGATGGCGGGTTTGTGCATCAGCTGCCCGCGCGAGAAGGCATAGGCGGGCGGGTTGCCCTGCGTGTAGACGGTGCGGGTGATGCGTTCGGCGGCGGTGGGCTTGCGGCCCAGGCGCTCGGCCAGTTCCTGGTTGGCGGCGCGGTCCATGCGGGTGTCCAGGCTGATGTCCAGCGGCGCGCGGAAGGCCTCGTGCACGCCGAAGCACCAGCCCTGGGCATAGCCATCGACGAATTCGGCGTTGAGGGTTTCGGTGCGGCGGGCTCGGCTCATGGTGGACGGAGAACGTTGGAACGGACTGCCGGGGATGTTAACGTGAACGGCCGGGATGGCGGGGAACGGAACATCGGCCGCCACCGGTTCACTCTAGAATGCGCTTTCCCCTTTGTCTGGTGCCGTCCGATGTCCGTTGCCACCCCCGCCCTTGTCCTTCCTTCCGGTTTTCGCGTCTCGGTGGCGCCGATGATGGACTGGACCGACCGCCATTGCCGCAGCTTTCATCGGCTGCTGTCGCGGCGGGCCTGGCTGTATACCGAGATGGTGACGGCGCAGGCCATTGCGCATGGCGATCTGGACCATCTGCTGGGGCGGGGAGAGGAGGGCGACCGCGTGGTGCTGCAGCTGGGCGGCAATGATCCGCAGCTGCTGGCGCGGGCCGCGCGTGAGGGGCAGGCCTATGGCTACGACGAGATCAATCTGAACTGCGGCTGCCCCAGCGACCGGGTGCGCGAGGGGGCCTTTGGCGCCTGCCTGATGGCCGAGCCCGAGCGGGTGGCCGATTGCGTGGCGGCGATGCAGGCGGTGGTGCAGGTGCCGGTGACGGTCAAGCATCGCATCGGTATCGACCGGCGCGAGGACTACGAGTTCGTGCATCGCTTCGTGGATGTGGTGGCCGCGGCCGGCTGCCGGCGCTTTGTGGTGCATGCGCGCAATGCCTGGCTGGACGGGCTGGATCCGAAGCAGAACCGCGAGATTCCGCCGCTGCGCTATGAGGTGGTGCACCGGCTGGCGCAGGATTTTCCGCATTGTGCCTTCGAGCTGAACGGGGGGCTGCAGGACCTGGCGCATGGGCTGGCGGCGGTG
>CAUVLK010000318.1:0-3660 GCA_963552635.1 uncultured Lautropia sp.
GTGATTCGTCGCGGGCATGGCGCACATCCCGAATGACCTGTTAGTTGGGTTCGTGCTCCCGCCCGGGCGGCGTGCTGCGGTCCTGGTACCAGACAATGCCGCCCACCCGGTCCTTCTGGCTGACCAGAAAACGCAGGGCCGCATCCCGTTTTGCGATCTGTGCAGCCTTCTTCTCTTGCCACACGCCGCGCTTTCGGTCCTCTTCGTTCATCTTCGCCAGTGAGTCCCGGATCAGCGCATCCGTCTGGCCGTCCTCGGCCCGGTATTGCATCCATTGCTTGCGCAGACGCTGTGCTTCCTTCATGCGTTCCTGGATGACCCTATCCAGCCGAAGAATCTCCGGATCATTCAGCACCTTCAGACCCTGGATGACCTGGGCAGCCCCGGCGGTGTCTCCCAGCGCCAGCTGGTTGTCGATCCCCTGCAGGATTTCCTCCCGCTGTGCCGCCACCTGCCAGCGCAGCTCGGACAGCGCCTTCTGGTGCTCCACCACCACTTCGTACCCGGCCAGCTCCGGTGTCGGCACGGGCGGCACGAAATACCCCATACCGAAGGGATACAGCAGCAGGTTCACCACCAGAAAAATCCCACCGAACAGGATGAGCAAGGGGATACCCACGACAGCACCCGCAACCCCGGGCGCAACGGCCACCAGAATGAGAAACAGCATCTCGCACGCTCCTAATGGGCCATGCCGATGCCCACGGCACCGGCATTCGCCAGTCGCTGCTCCTCTTCGTAGCTGGACAGGGCCGCCTCGTAGAGCGTCAGCATCCGACGCAGGGAATCCCTCTCCTGGGCGCTGATCTCATGCTCGATCATGCCCTTCTGGCCACCGATCCGCAGCCTGCTATTACGCCAGCTGATGATGTCCAGAACCAGCTTGGCCTCGCGCTTGCCCACCGGTTTGGCCCACCACACCACATTGCCCTGCTCTCCGGACTCGGCCCCGATGCCGGCCGGCACCTCCTCCGCCGTCCGGATGATCTCGACCTCGAAACTGCGGATGGGCAGGGCATTCGGCCCGTCATACTGCACGCGCAGCATCAACACGGGCTTCTGCCCATCCTGCATACCCAGCAGCAGGAAGAATCCGGTTCCCGTACTGCATCGCACGCCTTCGCTGTCGTGATACCAGGTCATGGCCCCCTGTGTCGGTCCCACACACGGCCAGCGCTTCAAGCCCTTGAGCTGCTCGTGTATCCGGGCCTTTCCCTTCGCGATGGCCGTGGCCATATCCGCACGTGCCAGGGAAACGGCATCCTCCGCGGGCGGCTTCCTGTCGTTGCGGCCTGCCGTCCCGGGCGTCGTGCCTGCACGACCGGCTTCGCCCGGGTTGGCGACGGCCGTTCCAGTACCGGCCACCGTCCCGTTGGCACTCACGACCTGCTGCAGATTCTCCGCCGCCTTCTGCCGATAGCGCTGGACCTCGCTGTCATTCAGGCTCTCGAACAGCCCGGCCCGCTCATACAGTTCCTGGTAGCGGCCCTTCTCCTCCAGATACGCCAGATCGTCCAGCACCGCCTTGCGGTTCGTGGAAAACCACACCACCAGCCGCGCATGCGCCTTCGCCATGCGATCTTCGGCCTGCCGCAGCGCCCGTTCCCGAGCGGACATCGCGTCGTACCGTTCGATCAGCTGCTGTTCGGCGGAAACCCCTTCCGACGCTGGCGATGGGTCTGAAGACGATGCCTCACGCGTCTCCTCATGACGGGTCAGGCTGTCCGCAGAAGCAGACGCCGACGCTCCCGCCATGGGCTCATGGCGTTGCACTGCGGCGGGCGTTGCACCGGGTGTTTCAGGCACCGTCGCGGGTGATTCCGGCACGCTCACAGATGCCGATGGCGCCGTCGCGCGTGCTGTC
This sequence comes from uncultured Lautropia sp., assembly GCA_963552635.1. Classification (GTDB taxonomy): domain Bacteria; phylum Pseudomonadota; class Gammaproteobacteria; order Burkholderiales; family Burkholderiaceae_E; genus Lautropia. The sequence goes on from CAUVLK010000318.1 coordinate 1,865, forward strand.
GCCCCGGTGGCAGGGACTGCCAATGCGGCGGAAGGCGCTGGCGCCACCGTGACAGGGGTCATGGTCACAGCAGGAGCAGCCACGGAAGGAGCTGTGCCCCCTTGCACCGTGCTTCCACCCCGGGAATCGGCCGTTGCAGGCGGCTCATCCTCCCGGCTGAGCCCTATCGCCACCGCGATGATGGCCACAAAGACCAGCAGTCCGCTGACCACCAGCAACAGAAAGTCCCACACCTTCTTCATGCTCTACCCCTGCATGCCCATCGCTCGTCCACCGGCGACCATCACCTTCATTCGTGGCGCCCAGCCCATCGGCCTTCCACCCGACGTCCGGCCCGATGCGCGCTTTCATGGGAAAGCCATGGACAGCCCCGCATGACCTTAGCAAGCACGTCACGCCTTCATCTTCCGCAAGCAGACAGACGGACGGCAGGGTCGCACGGCGAGCACGCGTGCCCCTGAAAAGGGCATGCCATCGTCGGGACACACAGTCCGAGGACGTGGACACATTCCTCGCCAAAGGCCTTGGATCCCGGCAAGCGTACAAACACGGCCTGCCGATATGCTTCACAATGGGGGCTCACCCTTTCCTCCAGGCCCTGCCCCATGAAGAAACTCGGCTTTCTCTCCTTCGGCCACTGGTCAGCCGCCGGCGGCTCGCAGACCCGCACTGCGGCCGACACGTTGCTGCAATCCATCGAACTGGCGGTCGAGGCCGAGCGGATCGGCATCGACGGTGCCTACTTCCGCGTCCATCACTTCGCCCGCCAGCTGGGCTCGCCCTTCCCGCTGCTGGCCGCCATCGGCGCGCGCACCCGCCGCATCGAGATCGGCACTGCCGTCATCGACATGCGCTACGAGAACCCGCTGTACATGGTGGAAGATGCCGGCGCCGCCGACCTGATCGCCGGCGGCCGCCTGCAGCTGGGCATCAGCCGCGGCTCGCCCGAACAGGTCATTGATGGCTGGCGCTACTTCGGCTATCAGCCCTCCGAGGGCGAGACCGACGCCGACATGGCCCGCCGTCACGCCCTGGTCTTTCTGGAGATGCTGGCCGGCAAAGGCTTTGCCGAGCCCAACCCCCAGCCGATGTTCCCCAACCCGCCCGGCAAGCTGCGACTGGAACCCCACTCCGAAGGTCTTCGCCAGCGCATCTGGTGGGGAGCGGCCTCCAATGCCACCGCCGTCTGGGCTGCCGAGCTGGGCATGAACCTGCAAAGCTCGACACTGAAGGAAGACGAAAGCGGCAAGCCCTTCCATGTCCAGCAGGCCGAGCAGATCCGCGCCTACCGCGAGGCCTGGAAAAAGGCAGGCCATGCCCATGAGCCGCGGGTCTCCGTCAGCCGCTCGATCTTTCCGCTGATGGACGACATGGACCGCCACTACTTCGGCCACGAGGCGCAGCGGCAGGACAGCGTGGGCTACATCGACAAGAATTTCCGGGCCGTGTTCGGCCGCGCCTATGCGGCAGAACCGGATGTGCTGGCCAGGCAGCTGGCTGAGGACGAGGCCATTGCTGAAGCCGACACGCTGCTGCTCACGATCCCGAACCAGCTGGGGGTGGAATACAACGTGCACCTGCTGGAAGCCATGGTGAAGCACGTGGCGCCACAGCTGGGGTGGCGCTGAGCAGCAGTCGCCGCCTGATGTGAAATGAGACTTGCGGGCAGGACTTGTTACCTGCCTGGAACGGCAACCAACACAAAACGAAGCGCACCGGGACCGGGTACCCCCACAGGCGCTCTGGAAGCGAAGCGGACAGCATGAGCCGAGGAGGGTACCCGGTCACGGGGCGCC
>CAUVLK010000319.1:0-3657 GCA_963552635.1 uncultured Lautropia sp.
ACATCCCGGCCGGTTCCCGGCCGCGGCAGCCAGCGCATTTCAGCGCCAGGCACCCATCTCATCTCCCCCCCCTTTTCTTGGCAACGCCAGCATCAGGCGCGGCATCACGTGTCGCCGCCGTCGTGTGCGGGCTGTTCCTGTTGCCGGTCTCCTTGCTGCCGGTCTCGACCCCGCAACTCCGGCAGGATCTGTATCACTTCGGAAGCCTGTGCGGCATCCGAACCACCTTCAAAGCCAGGGCAGGCCCATGAAGGCCTGTCCCGCGCATGTCCTGCCAGAAAACGAAAGGTCCCAGCGCTGCCCGCACACGACAGGGCTGCGCCGGGACCCGGTGCCGTCACGGTTTCTCGTGCGGCTCCAGTCGGTCACGCCGGGTGGCGTCATCTTCCATCAGCTCGAACCACATTGCGTTGAGCACGGCAAAGGCGGCTGCCAGAGGCAGGCCCAGGATCCAGGCGAAATACCACATGGTCGGTGTCCTTATCGGTGAACGGTGCAGGGGAGAGTGAGGCAGCAGGGATCAGTACGCATGGCCCTTGCCCTTCCGGATGTCGTCAGCGTCCACCTTGCCGCGCAGCACCGTGAAGACCCAGCTCGTGTAGGTCAGGATGATGGGCATGAAGATGGCCGTGGAAATGAGCATGATGAACAGCGTGAGGTGGCTCGACGACGAGTCCCACACCGTCAGGCTGGCTGCGGGCATGCTGGACGACGGGAGGATGAACGGGAACATCGATGCCCCCACGCTGCCGATGATGCTGGCAATGCCCAGGCCACTGGTCAGCAGGGCAGCCAACGGCCGGCGACCGGCCAAGCACAGCGCTGCCAGCAGCGGACCTGCGATGCCCAGGACCGGAACCGCCCACAGCAGCGGGTGGGCTGCGTAGTTGGCAAACCAGGCGTCGGGCTGCGTGCTCACGGTCTTGAGCAGCGGGTTCGAGACCCCATCGGTGGGCAGGTTGCTGGTGATGACGTAGCCGTTCACCAGATGGGCCAGCACGATGCCCGCCACCGCGTACAGCACCACGGTCAGGATGGCGGCCCCGATGCCGAAGCGCCGTGCGCGCTCGGCGACGATGCCCGAGGTCTTGATCTGCAGCCAGGCTGCACCGTGCATCACCAGCATGGCCAGCGACACCAGCCCGCACAGCAGGCCGAAGGGGTTGAGCAGGCCAAGGAAGGTGCCTTCATAGAAGATCTGCATGTCTTCCCCGATGTGGAAGGGCACGCCCTGCAGCACGTTGCCCACGGCCACCCCGAAGATGATCGAGGGCAGAAGCCCGGCCATGAACAGGACGGCATCCCAGCGGCTGCGCCAGGCGGGGTCTTCGCGCTTGCTGCGGAACTTGAAGGCCACCGGCCGCAGGATGAACGCGAACAGGATGGCGAACATGGCCAGGTAGAAGCCCGAGAACGACACCGCGTACAGCTGCGGCCAGGCGGCGAAGATGGCGCCGCCGCCCAGGATCAGCCAGACCTGGTTGCCTTCCCAGATGGGGCCGATGGTGTTGATGACGGTGCGGCGTTCGATATCGGTGCGTGCGACGAAGGGCAGCAGCGTGCCGATGCCCAGGTCGAAGCCGTCGGTCACCGCATAGCCGATCAGCAGCACACCCATCAGTGCCCACCAGATCAGGCGCAGCACTTCGTAGGAGACGAGTTCGTGGAGAATCATGTTCCTTTTCCTTGCAGTATCACTGTGCGGAAGCCAGGGCGCTGGCTTCACCGGGCTGAGTTTCATGCGGGGCCGGATGGACTTCCGGACCCTTGCGGATGGCCTTGAACATCAGCTTCATCTCGATGATCAGCAGGACGGTGTAGATCGCCACGAAGCCGGCGATCGTGAAGAGCACGGTGGCGGCACCCAGGTTCGAGACGGCCACGGCCGTGGGCAGCACCCCTTCGATGACCCAGGGCTGGCGTCCCAGCTCGGCCACGAGCCAGCCGCTTTCGATGGCGATCCAGGGCAGCGGGATGGCGAACACGGCAATCCGCAGCAGCCACGGGTAAGCATCCAGCCGGCGGCGCGCCGACAGCCAGAAGAACGTGGCGGTCAGCAGGATCAGGAACAGGCCCACGCCGACCATGGCACGGAACGAGAAGAACAGCGGGGCCACCTGCGGCACCGTGTCCCAGGCCGCGCGGTTGATCTGTTCAGGCGTGGCCTGACGGGGATCGTCCACATAGCGCTTGAGCAGCAGTGCATAGCCCAGCGCATGGCCGTGTTCCTCGAAGATGGCGCGCTCCGGCGCGTTGGCGTCGAGGTTGCCCTTGGCGGCACGGATCTTTTGCAGGGCGTCATAGGCCTTCAGGCCGTCGCGGATGTGGTGCTCGGCGCGCTGGACCAGATCCTTGATGCCGGGGATTTCCGTCGTGAGCGAGCGCGTGCCGATCAGGCCCATGACCCAGGGCACGTGCACGGCATAGTGCGTCTCGCGGGCTTCCTGGTCAGGAAAACCGAAGGCCGTGAACGGGGCAGGGGCCGGCTCGGTATCCCAGATAGCCTCGATGGCCGCCAGTTTCATCTTCTGGTGTTCCGTCGTGAGGTAGCCGCTTTCGTCCCCCAGCACCGCCACCGACAGCGAGGCGGCCAGACCGAACGATGCCGCCACCGTCATCGAGCGCTTGGCCAGCTGCAGGTGCCGGCCCTTGAGCACGTACCAGGCCGAGATGCCCAGCACGAAGATGGCGGCTGCGACATAACCCGCCGAGACCGTGTGCACGAACTTGGCCTGCGCCACCGGGTTGGTGATGACGGCAAAGAAGTCCTTCATCTCCATCCGCATGGTCTGCGGGTTGAACTCCGCGCCCACCGGGTTCTGCATCCAGCCGTTGGCGATCAGGATCCAGAGCGCCGAGAAGTTCGAGCCGAGGGCTACCGCCCAGGTGACCAGCAGGTGCTTGACCTTGGACAGCCGATCCCAGCCGAAGAAGAAGAGGCCGACCAGGGTCGCTTCCATGAAGAAGGCCATCAGCCCCTCCAGGGCCAGCGGCGCCCCGAAGATGTCGCCCACATAGTGGCTGTAGTAGCTCCAGTTCATGCCGAACTGGAATTCCATCACGATGCCGGTGGCCACGCCCATGGCGAAGTTGATGCCGAAGAGCGTGCCCCAGAAACGGGTCATGTCACGCCAGATGGAGCGCCCCGTCATCACGTAGACCGTTTCCATGATGGCGAGCAGGATGGACAGGCCCAGCGTGAGCGGGACGAACAGGAAGTGGTAGAGCGCTGTCAGCGCAAATTGCAGCCTTGACAGGCTGACGATGTCGACATCCATGTAGGGGTTTCCTCTTCTCGGTTTCGGAACGACGTATCAATCGGGTCTCAGTGCAGCCAGCGCGGCCTCGAAGCCCTCGCTGCCGCGCCGGAATTCACCTTCGAGCCTGCCGTTGCGCAGCACCAGCAGGCGATCGGCCAGCGCCGCTTCGCGGCGCAGATGGGCGGCCATCAGCCATGCGCGCCCTTGGCCCAGCGTGTCCAGTCGGGTCAGCACATCGGCGGCCGTGGCCGCATCCAGCCCCTCGGTCGGCTCGTCCAGCAACCACAGGGGGCGCTTCTGAAGCAGCAGCCGGGCCAGCGCCAGGCGGCGGGTCTGCCCGGCCGACAGCCCCAGGCCACCTTCGCCCAGTCGTGTGTCCAGCCCGGCCTGCAGGCGT
>CAUVLK010000320.1:0-3654 GCA_963552635.1 uncultured Lautropia sp.
GCCTGCGTTGGGCAGGCCCAGGGGGCCGTTGCAGTGTCGGCATCGCGCAACGGCGACGCAGTTCCCGCAGGCCAGGACTGGTACGTATCCTTTGCGTGGTACTTGAATGAGTACGGGTTTGTCGGCGTCAAGGGCGCGTCGCACAGCCTCGAAGGCTATTTTTGGCAGGTCCTTGGTTCAGGCGGTCATGCCTAGGGATTGGAAGAGCGAGGCGTTCTGGGCGGCCTGCTGGCGGAAGCGGCAGCGGGCCGAGTCCGCGATGCTGACGAGCTGCTGCCGTGCCTGCTCAAAGTCTTGATTGACAATGATATATTGAAACTGCGCGGCATGCGCCAGTTCGCTGCGTGCTGCCGCCAGACGGCGCTCGATGGTGGCGGCGCTGTCCTTGCCCCGGGTCTGCAGGCGCTGCTGCAGCACTTCCAGTGAAGGTGGGGCAACGAAGATGGAGACGGCGTCGGGGTAGAGCGCCTGTACCTGGGCTGCACCCTGCCAGTCGATTTCCAGCACGATGTCGGTGCCCGCCGCAATCTGTTCGTCGATCCAGATGCGCGACGTGGCGTAGAAGTTGCCATGCACCTCGGCCCATTCCAGGAATTCGCCGGCATCGCGCCGGGCCATGAAATCGGGCTCGTTGGTGAAGAAATAGTCTTCGCCGTGCTTCTCGCCCACACGCGGGGCGCGGGTGGTGAAGGACACGGAATGGCGGATGTGCGGGCGTGCCTGCAGCAGTGCGCGCACCAGCGTGGTCTTTCCGGCGCCGGAAGGCGCCGCGATGATGAGAATGGAGCCGGCGTTGGACGACATGGATGGATGCGGATGGGCCCCGCGTGAGCGGGGCCGTTGGCGGAATCCGCTATTTTATCGTGATCAGGCCGTCACTTCTGCATCCTGCGTGAACGCGATGCCGCGCGCTTTCAGGGCCTTGCGCACCCCGGCGCCGTAGGCCGGATCGGCCCGGTCGAAGTGGGTCAGCTGGCGGTCGATGATGAAGGCGGGCACTCCCTGCATCGAGCTGGCGATGTTGGCAAAGAGCCGTTCCTGCTGCGCGCTTCCCAGCAGGCGGAACAGCGCACCCGGCTGGCTGTAGTCGTCGTTGCCTTCGCGGTGATCGTGGCGATCGGCGTCACCGCTGATCTTCAGGGGCGGCTCACGGAACTGCGGAGCCTGAACCGCACCCCCGAACGAGTTCGGCTCGTAGTAGGCGTCGACCGCGCCGCTCCTGTGGCCCATGAAGTTCATCTGGCCGTCGGTGTGGTAGTGATGCACCGGGCAGCGCGGCGCGTTGACCGGCAGCGCTTCGTAGTGCGTGCCCAGACGGTAGCGATGGGCGTCGGCATACGAGAAGATCCGTGCCTGCAGCACCTTGTCGGGGCTGGCGCCAATGCCGGGTACCAGGTTGCTGGGCGACATGGCCACCTGCTCGATCTCGGCAAAGTAGTTCTCGGGATTGCGGTTCAGCTCCATCACGCCCACCTCGATCAGCGGGTAGTCGGCGTGCGGCCAGACCTTGGTCAGGTCGAAGGGGTTGTAGGGCGTCTTCTCGGCGTCAGCTTCGGGCATGACCTGGATGTACAGCGTCCATTTCGGGAACTCGCCGCGCTCGATGGCGTTGAAGAGATCCTCCTGGTAGCTTTCGCGGGTCTTGCCGATGAGGGCCTCGGCCTCTTCGTTGGTGAGGGTGCGATGGCCCTGCTGCACCTTGAAGTGGAACTTGACCCAGAAGCGTTCGCCCTGGGCATTCCAGAGACTGTAGGTGTGGCTGCCGTAGCCGTTCATGAAGCGCGGGCTGGCCGGAATGCCGCGGTCGCTCATCAGGATGGTGACCTGGTGCAGGGATTCGGGCGACAGGCTCCAGAAGTCCCAGGCGGCCGTGGCGCTGCGCAGGTGGGTGCGTGGATGGCGCTTCTGCGTGTGGATGAAGTCGGGGAACTTGAGCGGATCGCGAATGAAGAAGACAGGCGTGTTGTTGCCCACCAGATCCCAGTTGCCCTGGTCGGTGTAGAACTTCACGGCAAAGCCACGCACGTCACGCTCGGCGTCGGCCGCGCCCATCTCGCCGGCCACGGTGGAAAAGCGCGTGACCAGTGGCGTGACCTTGCCCACCTCCGAGAAGATGCTGGCACAGGTATAGCGTGTGATGTCCTGGGTGACGGTGAAGGTGCCGAAGGCGCCCCAGCCCTTGGCGTGGACAACACGCTCGGGGATGCGCTCGCGGTTCTGGTGGGCCAGCTTCTCCAGCAGGTGCCAGTCCTGCATCAGCACCGGGCCGCGCGGGCCGGCCGTCAGGCTGTTCTGGTTGTCGACCACCGGGGCCCCGGCCGTGGTGGTCATGACGGGACATCGTTGGGTGGTGTTCTGGGTCATGGCGTGTTCTCCGTGGAGGTTGTCGGGATCCCGGCGCATCGTGACGCCGGGAAAGGGGACGTCATCGTCGTTGCCGGGACTTTACGGAGCGCAGCCTGATTGGTCTATTGAATTGTTTTTAATGGATTGATAGCGATTGATGATCGTTTGGGAGGGAGGCCGTGACCATGGCCGCTCCCCGTCTGTCCATCCGTCTGCATGCCGGTGATGAGAGGTGACAGGGTGATGGTTGCTGATGGCCCATGGATGAACCGACGTCCGGCTGAGGTGCTGCTGTCGTCATCACGCTGCGACCACCTGTCAGCCGCTGCCCGCCGATGGTCGGTATTGCGGCCGTGGCATCCGAGGTCAGGGCATGGCCAGCCTGTGGGGGAGAAGCCGGCGGAAAGCGGCCAGACAAGGATGTTGGCGCCGCCGTTTGCCGGAACGTGGGATGATTGTTCCGATTTGTGAGATATAAGTTATCTATTGACTGGCTTTGTTTTTGTGGTCATTGCCGTTACAGTCTCGGCATTCCGAAGATACGCGATGTCGCGGGGTGCTGTACCTTGTGGCGTGTCGGCACGGTACGCTCGGCCCATCACGCGGAATGATCTTTTCGCGGGGGGCAGCGGACTGCCGGTCGATGTGCATCCCGGGCACGACGGAGCAGGGTTTCGCTGGTGTACCTGCCGTCATCGCCCTTCGCTTTCCGGACGTTTTCATCCAGACGTGACCCGTTCAGGGCGCTGGAGTTTTTCCATGACAGACAAACCTGCTCGATATTCCTCTCCCGCCATTGCCTTGCACTGGCTGATTGCCCTGGCGCTGTTCGGGCTGATCGGCCTGGGCTTCTACATGACGGGCCTGCCGATGTCGCCCGCCAAGCTTCAGTACTTCTCGTGGCACAAGTGGGCGGGCGTGACGATCTTCCTGCTGGTGCTGGTGCGCCTGGGCTGGCGGCTGGTGTCGCCGCCGCCGGCCATGCCGGCCGGTACCTCGCCGCTGATGCGGCTGGCGGCCCATGTCGGCCATCTGGCGCTGTATGTGCTGATGCTGGCCATTCCGCTGTCGGGCTGGCTCATGAGCTCGGCCATGGGCTTTCAGACGGTGTGGTTCGGCGTGCTGCCGCTGCCTGACCTGATCGGGCGCAACCTGGAGCTGGGCAAGCAGCTTTCCACCCTGCACCTGAGCCTGAACGTGGCCCTGCTGGTCATCGTGGCCGGCCATCTGCTGGCTGCGCTGGTGCACCAGCACGTGCAGAAGGATGGCACGATGTACCGGATGCTGCCGATTGCACGGCTGCGTCCC
>CAUVLK010000321.1:0-3601 GCA_963552635.1 uncultured Lautropia sp.
CCCTGCCGCCGCTGGCATCGGCCGCACCGGCCGTGGTCTCGGGCAAGAGCAGCTTCATTCCCCGTCGTGGCAAGGGGCCGCGCATCGTCATCTGCGGAGGCGGCTGGGGCGGGCTCTCGGCGGCCCGCTACCTGCGTGAGTGGATCCCGCAGGCCGACGTGATCCTGGTGGATCGCAACCCGACCTTCTGGTCGGGGCCGATGAGCAACAAGTGGCTGGCGGACGTGGTGAGCACGGATTTCGTCAACCGCGACATCCTGCGTCCGGCCCGCACCTGGGGCTATACGCTGCTGCAGGCCGAGGTGATGGCCTTCGAGCGCGACAAGCGCCGGGTGCAGACCTCGATGGGCTGGCTGGACTACGACTACCTGATCCTGGCCGGCGGCATCCGCGATGCCTTCGACGTGTGGTTCGGCAACGACCAGCGCACGATCGACTACACGCGCATGCACTATTCCAGCGCCTATCTGCCCAACCGCGAGATGCTGTCGCTGAAGCAGCGCGTGCATGCCTTCAAGGGCGGCACGCTGGTGATGACCATGCCGCCGCCGCCGCACCGCTGCCCGCCGTCGCCTTATGAGCGCGCCTGCCTCATTGCCGCGATCTTCAAGCGCAAGAAGATTCCGGGCAAGGTGGTGATCCTGGATCCGAAACCGCGTCTGGCGCCGATCAGCGCCGGCTATCAGCAGGCCTTCAAGGAGCTGTATCCGGACATCATCGTGCATGTGCCCAATGCGCAGGTGAAGTCGGTCGATCCGTACAAGCGCCACATCAGCACCAAGGCGGGCGACTTCGATTTCGATGAGGCCATCCTGATGCCGCCGCACCAGGCGGCCGACATGGTCTGGCACGCCGGCCTGATCGGCAAGGGACCGGACGGCAAGCCCACGACCTGGGGCGACATCGACAACAAGTTCTTTACGGCGAAGTCGGACGACCGGGTCTACATCATCGGTGATTCGATCGGACAGGTCTCGCCGCTGTTCGGCCATTATCCGAAGAGCGCACACGTGGCATCCACCCTCGGCCGGATCGTGGCCAAGAACCTGTCGCAGCGCGTGGCCGGCAAGACGGTCGAGCGCATCCTGCCCGACAACCTGTGCTACATGATGGTGAACCTGGAGCCGCAGGAAGAGATCTCGGTGCTCTTTGACTACGAGCTGGATGCGCTCGGGCGTATCGTTCAGAACCAGGTGGACGTGGACGTGCGGTCGGCCGACATGGTCAAGGATGATTTCGCCTGGATCAACGGCAAGTTCAGCGAGTTCCTGGTGCCGTAAGATCGGGACTTCTCAGGACATGGCCTCTTTGGCCATCTTCATTTCATCCAACCGTCCGGTTTCGTGAATCCGGCGGGGCATGCCCCGGCCACGGGGGCCCCGCCGACGAACCGACCTTCAGGAACATGCAGACCCTTCATCCCCTTTCCGACATGAGCGGCCGCCCGGATGCGGATACCGCTTCTTCTCCGTCCCTGCGTGCGCAGCACGGGATCCTGCACGACCGCGGCCGGCGCAGCCTGCTGGCGGCCGGTGCCGTGGCCGCAGGGGCCACGCTGGCATTGCCGCTGCGCGCCCTGGCGCAGGCCTCTTCCGCAGCCGGAGTTCTCTCGCCCGATGTGCTGGCCAAGCGGCAGGCCGAGATGCTTCTGGCGCATCCGGATGCGGTGCAGAACGTGATCACGGCCTTTGTGGATGGCAGAAAGCCCAAGGCCGAGGGCCTTCTGCTGGACGTGGCCACGTTGGCCGACAACCCCAGCGCCGTGCCGGTGCGCGTCAGCGTCGATCCGTCGCTGATCACCGAATCGAACTGGTGCGAGGAACTGATCATCCTGGCCGAGAAGAACCCCATTCCGCTCGCCTGCCGGATGTACTTCATGCCGCTGGCGGGCGTGGCGGAGGCGGCCGTTCGGGTGCGCCTGGCGCGTTCGCAGGCCATCCACGCACTGGCGCGGATGAAGGATGGGCAGATCCTGGAGGCCCGCAAGGACGTGACGGTGGCCGCCAGCGGCTGCGGCATGTAAGGGGGAAAGACGATGAGCACATCCACACCACCGCGTATCTGGACCAGCACGCTCACGCCGAAGAAGGGCGAGATGGTGCGCGTGCGCGCACAGATCAGCCACCGCATGGAGACCGGCCTTCGGCTGGACGAGCACGGGCAGATCAAGCCGCGCGACATCGTGACCCGCTTCGAGGCCCATCTGGGCGAGGGGCTGCTGTACGCCTGGGAGCCAGGGCCGGCCACGGCGCGCAACCCGTACATCGAGTTCACCTTCCTGGCGCGTGAAAGCGGCGAGCTGCGCCTGTCGTGGAAGGGTGATGATGGCTTCACGCTGGAGGCGACGCGCACCATCACGGTGCAGTGAGTCCGCGATTCTGTTGCCCCGGACACACGTGTCGAAAAACCGTGCAGTCCGGGGCGGGAACGGGCAGGGCCTTGCTATCATACGGGCCTTTCCCGGATGCGAAAGTGGGCTGTCCAGGCCCTCACGGCCCCACCGGCACCGTCCGCCATCCGTTGTCTGTTCCAAAGGGTTTTCGTGCGCCTCAAGCAAGTCAAGCTCGCAGGCTTCAAGTCATTCTGTGATCCAACCACCTTCGAGCTGCCCAGCCAGCTGGTGGGCATTGTCGGTCCCAATGGCTGCGGCAAGTCGAACATCATCGATGCCACCCGTTGGGTGCTGGGTGAGTCGCGCGCCACCGAGCTGCGCGGCGAGTCGATGCAGGACGTGATCTTCAACGGCTCGCTGGAGCGCAAGCCCTCGTCACGTGCCAGCGTGGAGCTGGTGTTCGACAACAGCCTGGGCCGCATTGGCGGCGCATGGGGGGGCTTTGCCGAGATCTCGGTCAAGCGCGTGCTCACGCGCGAGGGGCAGTCCACCTACTACATCAACCAGCAGCCGGTACGTCGCAAGGACGTGCACGACATCTTCCTGGGCACGGGCCTGGGACCGCGTGCCTACGCCATCATCGGGCAGGGCACCATCTCGCGCATCATCGAGGCCAAGCCCGACGAGCTGCGCGTGTTCTTCGAGGAGGCTGCCGGCGTCTCGAAATACAAGGAGCGGCGGCGTGAGACCGAGAACCGGCTGGCCGACACGCGCGAGAACCTGACGCGTGTGGAGGACATCCTGCGCGAGCTGCACGGGCAGATCAGCAAGCTGGATGCACAGGCCGAGGTGGCGGGCCGCTACCGTGCCATGGAGGCCGAGCGGACGCAGAAGCAGCAGTGGCTGTGGCTCATCAAGCGCGACGATGCGCAGGCCGAGCAGCAGTTGCTGGAAAAGACCGCCGAGAGCCTGGATCTGGAGATCGAGGGTCTGCAGACCGGGCTGCGTTCGGCCGAGAACCGCATGGAGACGCTGCGCGAGGCGGTGCATCAGGCCAACGACGAGGTGAGCCGCTGTCAGGCCGCCTACTACGAGGTCAACAGCGAGATCTCCACGCTGGAATCGCAGATCCGGATGATTGCGCAGAACCGCAATCAGGCCCAGGCTCGCCTGAAGTCGCTGGAAGAACAGATCCAGTCGGCGCGGGCGCTGTCCGAGGGCGGGCTGCAGCGCCGCCAGGAAGTGGAGGCGCAGCTGGAGGAAGCCCGC
>CAUVLK010000322.1:0-3595 GCA_963552635.1 uncultured Lautropia sp.
GCCAGCGCCGTCTGAACCACCAAGGCCGGATCATGCCCCGCATCGACAAAGAGCATCACCAGGAAAGGCACCAGCACCATGCCACCGCCCACGCCCAGCAGGCCAGCCAGAAAACCACCACCGCAACCCATCAGCAGCAGCATCACCATGGTAGTTGCCGTCATCTTTCTTCTTTTGCGTCCTTCTTTCTGCTTTCAGCGTCTCGCCGGCGCACCACCGGCAGAATGACTGCACACGTTGCCTTGCACGGCCGCGGCCGCACAGGCACCCACCGGGCCCGCCTGCCTTGCGCATACCGCAGCCCCGACGGCCTATTGTGCGCCATCCGGCCTAGGCCGTCGGTAAGGCTGCCAGAAAACTCCCACGCCAGCACGCGCGGCAATCCCTAATCTCCTGCCATCCGATCAACCGGCCTCGCCCCACGCTGCCCCCACAGGAGATTTCCCATGTCCCGCCTCTCCACCCGCTGCGACGCATCCCCCATCCAGGCCTCCAGTCCCTCACCCGTGGCTGCTCGCAGGCCCCGAAACGCCCCCGGTACCCTGCCCGCCCTGTCCACCCTGCTGGCCGTCGTGCTGCTGGCCGGCTGCGCCGTCACGCAGCCCAGCCAGATTCCGGAACGGATGCTGACCCCCGAGACCGTGCAAGAGGCCGCGCGCCAGGACGCCAATGGCGAGCCCTATTACCTGAGCTATCAGGTAGGTGAAACCGGCCTGGCCGCCGCCTTCGATGACGGCAGCCATACCTATGTGGAATTCGAGCGCCCCGTGCCCAGTGACCTGAGCTGCTTCGACAACGCGGGCGCCCTGCTGAGCTGCGAAGCCGTGGGCAACGTGCTGGCCGTGGAAGGAACCCATGCCGGCATCCTGCTGCGCCAGGGCGAGAATGCCAGCTTCATTGCGCCCAACCCCAAGGCGCTCACCCCGCCCCCGCGACAGCTGGGCAATACGCCCGCCTGGGCCGCCCATGTACAGGCCCGCAATCGCGTGCTGCTGAAGGCCCCGCTGCGACAGGCACTGGAACGCAGCGCCGGGGTACAGGCCGACCCGAACCTGAATCAGGCCGCCGGCCTGCGTGCCTCGATGGTGCAGCCGGTTGCCCCTACCCAGCCAGGTGCAGCCGAGAACCTGGCATCGGCCGCGGATCGCCATGGCACACGCCTGCTGCGCCACCGCGAAACAGCGAGCCACCGCGAAACAGCAAGCTACCGCGAACCGACGAACGAACCGGGCTTCAAAGCCCGTGGATCTCTCAAGGCCAACCGCCCTGAAGGGGCCACAGCCACCACCCCGAGCGTTGCGCCTCGCCCCGGCAAGCCGGCAGGCACCACGCCTGCCACGGCATCCGGGCCGCACAACGTCATCGTGTCATCTTCGCGCTGGACTTCGCTGCCTTTTGCCGACAACAGCGCCCAACTGGATGCCCGGCATCCGGTCATGACGCGGCTGGGCAAGAGCCTGGCCCAGGCCGATGAGGTTCGTGTCGAAGTCCTGAGCAGCGCCGAGGATGCACTACTGGCCCAGGCGCGCCTGGCAGCCACCCGGGTGCTGCTGCAAAGGCAGGGGGTGATCAGCAGCCGGATCCGGACCAGCACGCGCACCCTGCCGGCCGCCCGCAGCACGCAACAAGGTGCTGCGCCGGGTCAGCCGACACTGCGCATCCAGCTGCTGAAGGATGGATTGCCGCTGGAAGCGGCCTGAGCTTACAGCGAGCGCAGTGCGACGCGCGCTGCCAGCGCCTCTTCGTCCGCGTGCTGAACAGCGGTGCGCTTTCCAGCCGTGGACGACGTGCCGCCCGAAGCGTGCGTGCTCATGTTCGCAGCGGCGTGCATGCCGAACATCGACACCGGCGGCAGATTGCGCGCCACCGTGAACAGGCGCTCGTTCTCCACCCCCCGGTCACGCATGCCGTCAAAGAAACGGGCGCTCATGCGATGCGGCAGATAGCGCATCTGCATCACATAGCCCCCGTTGCGACACAGATAGGTGAAGAAGTCGGCAATGTCGTCGGAGTAGAACAGGCCCGCCGTGGGGATGAACGAGGCCAGCAGGACCCGCTTGTCACGCAGCGCCGGGAAGTGGTCATACAGCTTCTCGATGCCGTCGGCAAACACCCGCGCCGTGGGGTGCTGCTGCTGGAAGCGGTGGGCAAACTCTTCCTCGATCTCGAAGAAGAGCGTCTCGGGCAGCAGCTGGTGCACGCGCGAGGCGACCACGCCACTGCCGATGCCGGCCAGGACCACCTGGTCATAGCCGCCAGCCAGACGCCGAACCTCGTGCGCGGCACGCTGGCCAAAGATGGGGGAAGACGGGCACACGCTGCCCGTGACAGTAAACCGCGTCAGATAGCTCATGAGGACATCCGATGGAACAGGTCCGTCCCATCTGAATCGATTCAACAATGCCGGCACAGCAACCGCGATACCGGTACGACGGGCGGACCAACGCACGGACCGGAGCATGGCCCCCGGAAGACGCCATGCCCAGCCCCGGCCGATGAAACCCCTTGCGGCACCGACCCGTGTATCCGCCGAATGTGGCTTTTGTCACACAGCCACTGGTCGAGTCAAAGTTGCGATGGTAACGGATCATGCCCCTGTCACCCAAGAAAACCCCGCCCACACATTCAGTGGGAACCTGAGGAGCCCACTCTGCGGCCAACAATCGCGCCAGCCGGGGGTTTATTATTGGAAAGTAGAGCTCCATATACTTCGGAGCCCCTGCACCAGGAAAGGCTCGGCCCCGCTGGCTGTCCGGCTTACGGGCAGGATGCAGGATCTGTCCAGGCCTTCCTCAGGAAGTTTCCTTCGACCCGGTGGAGTTCATGGAAAACCAACAGCCCAATCAAGAAGCGCCCGATCACGTCCTCGTCGTGGACGACGACGCAGAGATCCGCACGCTGCTGGCCGAATACCTCAGCCAGAACGGCATCCGTGTCACCGTGGCCCGCGACGCCACCGAAATGCGCCAGGTCTTCGACGAGGCCCGGCCCGACATCATCATCCTGGACCTGATGATGCCCGGCGAAGACGGCCTGACCGTCTGCCGGGAGCTGCGTTCGCGCTCCAACGTCCCGGTCATCATGCTCACCGCCCGGGCCGACGAAGTCGACCGCATCATCGGCATCGAGATGGGCGCCGACGACTACCTCGGCAAGCCCTTCAGCCCGCGTGAGCTGCTGGCCCGCATCAAGGGCGTGCTGCGCCGCACCCGCACCCTGCCTCCCAGCTTGGGCGACGCCCAGCAGGTGCGCTTTGCCGGCTGGACGCTCGATTCCGGCGCACGCCACCTCATCTCGCCCGACAACGTCATCGTGCCGCTCTCGGGCGCCGAATACCGGCTGCTGTCAGTGCTCATCCAGCACCCCAACCGCGTGCTGGACCGCAACCAGCTCATGGATCTCACCCTGGGCCGCGAAGCCACCCCCTTCGACCGCAGCATCGACGTGCAGATCAGCCGGCTGCGCAACCGCCTCAACGATGACGCCCGCGAGCCGCGCATCATCAAGACCATCCGCAACGAAGGCTACATCCTGGCCGCCCATGTCGAGCGCGTGGGCTGACGCGGCCCGGCCGGGCGAACGAACATCTCACAGC
>CAUVLK010000323.1:0-3592 GCA_963552635.1 uncultured Lautropia sp.
GCATCTACCGGATGATCCGCAAGGGCGAGGTACGCATCGATGGGCGCAGGGTCAAGGCCGAGCAGCGTGTGGCCGCCGGTGAGCGGGTCCGTGTGCCGCCGCTGGCCAGCGTGCCGCAGACGGCACTGCGACCGGGGCCCGCGCGGGGAGGTCCCAAGCTGGACAGCCGTCACCTCCGCATCCTCTTCGAGGACGAGCACCTGCTGGTGGTGGACAAGTCCGAGGGGCTGGCCGTGCATGGCGGCAGCGGCATCTCGGCCGGTCTCATCGAGCGGCTGCGCGCCACGCGCCCGCCCGGCCAGTTCCTGGAGCTGGCCCACCGTCTGGACCGCGACACCTCGGGTCTGCTGGTCATTGCCAAGCGACGTTCGGCCCTACTGGCCCTGCACCGGATGTTTGCCGCCGGCGAGGTGAAGAAACGCTACCTGGCCATCGTGAAAGGGCACTGGGGGCGGCCTCGGCCGGTGCTGGTGCAATTTCCGTTGCTGCGCTACCTCACGCCGGCTGGCGAGCGCCGGGTGCGTGTCGATGTTCAGGGGCAGCCTTCGGCAACGCGCTTTCGGCGTCTGCAGGCGCTGGACTTCGGCGGCACGCCGGGACTGCCGCCCCATGGGGCGCTGCTGGAATGCGAGTTGCTTACCGGACGCACCCACCAGATCCGGGTGCATCTGGCGCACGGAGGGCATCCCATCCTGGGGGATGAAAAATATGGAGATTTCACTTTAAATAAAGTGCTTGATGAAATGGCTCATAACCGCATGTTTCTTCATGCCTTTCATCTTGAAATGAAGCACCCGAAGAAGGACGAGATGCTGGTGCTGGAGGCGCCCATGCCGGCGGCTTTCGAGGCGATGCTGGCCCGATTTGGGATGACGGCGGATGCTGTGCAAGATGAGTAGTTATGCAGAAAACTTCAAGTGAAATATCAAATATTGATTGACGGTTGCCGCCGTATGCTGAAGTGATTCATGAGGATTGAATGACTGGATGCGATACACGCCTGATGGGCGCGCGAACCCGCATTCAGGGAGGCGGGCCTGTGGATCATCCGCGACAGAGATGGTCTCTGTGTGATACATTCACCACGGTGTTTTCACTCATATGCGGGTACGTATCGTTGTCTGGGGCTTCCATGCAACAATGCCGTGACCCGGAAAATCAATGACTTGATCCATAAAAAGGGGGCTGCGGGATGGCGGGAGCTGGCGTCGAGAAGGACTTGTGTCGTCGTGAGGTCGTGGTGTTCGACTGGGACGGCACGGTGGCCGACTCCGTGGCTCAGGTCGTTCAGGCCATCCGGAAAACGGCGGAGTCCATGGGGCTGACGCCACCGTCGGCCGAGACCATCCGGCCCCTGGTGGGGCTGGGGCTGGGCGAGATGCTGCAGCAGTTCGTGCCGGATTTTCCGGCCGAGCGTCACGCCGAGTTCCTTGACACCTATCGACGCCACTATTTCGGCAACCGCCAGCGTGTCGACATCCCGTTTGCCGGCATCCCCGAGCTGCTGCAGGCGCTGCTGGCACAGGGGCGGCGGCTGGCCGTGGCCACCGGCAAGTCCCGCGCCGGGCTGGACCGGGTGCTGGCCGGTGGCGAGCTGGGGGCGTTCTTTGTGGCAACACGCTGCGCCGAAGAGGGCGCGTCCAAGCCTGATCCGTGGATGCTGCAGAGCCTGGCCGAGGAGATGGATGTCAGCCCGGCACAGATGGTGATGGTGGGCGATTCGATCTACGACATCGAGATGGCGCGCGCTTTTGGTTGTGCCAGCATCGGGGTCTATTACGACACGGGAACCCCGCTCATGCTGCAATCCAGTGAGCCGGATGCCATGGCGGCAACCGTGGTCGAGCTGGGCCGATTGCTCGGCTGCGCCTGAGCAGGCCGGACTCCAGGGATCGTGCCCGGACGTTTCGGTACCTGGCGCGGAGTGTTGGGTGTCGCCTGAAATTGGTGCTTCCCCCGTTTCGCGTGGGCCGGTTTTCCCTGATCATTCAGGGTGATCACGAATCACTATTTTTCCCCTGAGGCAGCAAACCCTCTTGGGAAGGGAGGCCACGCATGGCAGAGCAGAATGAAAAAAATATCCTGGGCACGGCGGAATGGGGTCGTGGCTTCGTCGAGGAACTGGCGCGCGAGACGCTGAAGGAGCGCAAGGCAAAGCGCCGCTGGCGCATCTTCCAGTGGCTGGCGTTCTTGGCGGTGCTGGCTTTCGGCATCCAGCGCTGCACCTCGGTGGCCCAGGTTGATGAGGATCAGCGTCGGCCGGCCAGCTATGTGGCGTCCATCAACATCGAAGGGGTCATCGTCGGAGGCTCGGGCGAGGAGGGCGTCTCGGCCGACCGGATCAACAAGGCCCTGCGCCGGGCCTTTGCCGATCCGCGGGCGGTGGGCGTCGTCCTGCGCATCAACAGCCCGGGCGGAAGCCCCGTGCAGTCCGGCATGATCGTCGACGAGATGCGGCGTCAGCGCCGTCTTCATCCCGAGAAGCCGCTGCATGCGGTGATCGAGGAGATCGGTGCCTCGGGCGGCTACTACATCGCAGCGGCGGCTGACAACATCTATGTGGACAAGGCCAGCATCGTCGGGTCGATCGGGGTGCTGCTGAGCAACTACGGCGTGCAGGACACGCTCAAGATGCTGGGCATCGAGCGTCGCACGCAGACGGCCGGCAAGAACAAGGCCTTCATGGACCCCACGGCGCCCATGAGTGCCGAGCAGAAGGCCCATGCCCAGGCGATGCTGGACGAGATCCACCGCCAGTTCATCGACGTGGTCAAGCAGGGGCGGGGTCAGCGGCTGAAGGAAACACCCGAGACCTTCAGCGGACTCTTCTGGACCGGCGAGCGCAGCATCCAGCTGGGGCTGGCCGATGGTCTGGGGTCGGTGGATTCGGTGGCGCGTGACGTGCTGAACACCGAGAACGTGGTGGATTTCAGCGAATACTCCCGCTGGCAGATGCTGGCCAGGCAGTTCGGGGCCTCGGCCTTCGGCGGCTTCTGGAAGCAGGTCCAGACCCGCGTCGGCGGCCAGGAGCCGGTGCTGCGCTGACGTCCTTGGCCAGGAGCCCCCTTGCGGGGCTCAGGCCAGGAACAGAAAGAGCGCAGGCCGCTTGTCAGGCATGACGGGTGGCTTGCGTCGCCAGTCCCCGACGGTGCGCGTTTCGATGCGCTGCGCAGGACCGGTCAGGTCGGTGGCCACGCACAGCCGGGCGTCTTCGGGCAGATGGGCCACCAGCGCGTCGGCCATGGCCTGGTTGCGGTAGGGCGTCTCGATCAGCAGCTGCGTCTCGTGCTCGCGCCGTGAGCGCTGCGCCAGCCGGGCAATGGTCTGGGCGCGTTCATCGGCGGCCTTGGGCAGATAGCCCTGGAAGGCAAAGTGCTGCCCGTTCAGGCCGCTGGCCATCAGCCCCAGCAGCAGCGATGAGGGGCCCACCAGCGGCACGACCTCGATGCCCAGTCGATGCGCGGCCTCCACCAGTAGCGCGCCCGGGTCGGCCACGCCGGGGCAGCCCGCGTCCGACAGCAGGCCCATGTCACGACCTTCCAGAGCGGGGGCCAGCCAGTCGCGCGCATCCAGTCGCGGCGTCTTCCCCTCG
>CAUVLK010000324.1:0-3543 GCA_963552635.1 uncultured Lautropia sp.
CGGATCGTCGAACGTCTGTCGCATCATCCCGGTCAATGGTTTCCATCCACCACACAACGTGTCAGGGTCAAGCGCGCTGCCGTTACGAAGTATCGGGTTACTATCGCCGACGGTGCGTCACAAGCCGAGATGCTTGGCAGAAAGGCGCCCTCCTTCCCCTCTCCCCCGGAACCCTCCCCATGCAACTGACCGATCGGCAGACCCAGGTCCTGGCCACCATCGCCACGATCACGGCCGTCTCGATGTATGTCTCCTATATCCCCCAGATCCAGATGAACCTGGCGGGACAGAAAGGCAGCGCCCTGCAGCCGCTGGTGGCCGCCATCAACTGCACCCTGTGGGTGATCTATGCGCTGTTCAAGCCGCAGCGCGACATCCCGGTAGCGCTGGCCAACGCACCCGGCATCGTGCTGGGTCTCATCACCTTCTTCACCGCACTCTGAGGGACGGACGCCATGAAACTCTCTGCAAAAGCCGCCAGCATTCTGGGCATCATCGCCACCATCACCGCCATTGGCATGTACGTGGCCTACCTGCCGCAGATCCAGATGAACCTGGCGGGCCAGAAAGGCACCCCAATCCAGCCGGCCGTGGCCTGCGTCAACGGCCTGCTCTGGGTCATCTACGCCCTCTTCAAGAAGGGTCGTGACTGGCCCGTCACCATCTCCAACGCCCCGGGCTTCATCCTGGGCGGCATCACCTTCCTGACGGCCATCCTCTGACGTGCGACATCCATGG
Source organism: uncultured Lautropia sp. (assembly GCA_963552635.1). GTDB lineage: Bacteria > Pseudomonadota > Gammaproteobacteria > Burkholderiales > Burkholderiaceae_E > Lautropia. Next base: position 739 of record CAUVLK010000324.1, read on the forward strand.
CATGCAGGCCCCACCTGCATGCCATGGCAGAAAACGCATGACGATATGCGCATGCCGCATAAGGAGCCTCCCCGAGGATTCGCCACCGCAGGCTGGCGCTAATATCGCCGGGACCGAATCATTTTCCTGGAGAATACGTCATGCAAACCCGTTCCCGCCGTCGTTTCGTCGGCGCTGCACTGTCCACCGTCATCGCATCGGCCACCCTGCTGCTCCCGATCGGACACGTCCAAGCCGCCGATCCCGCCCACACGCATCTGGTGCTGGGCGCCACGGCCGGCTACAACTACGACGTGCTGAAGAAGGCCGTCGTCCCCCAGCTGGAGAAGGACGGCTACACCGTCAAGCTGATCGAGTTCAATGACTACATCCAGCCCAATCTGGCACTGGCCGAAGGCTCGCTTGACGCCAACCTGTTCCAGCACATCACCTACCTGAAGCGTTTTGCCGAGGACCGCAAGCTGGACCTCGTGGCGCTGGTACCCAGCACCACAGCCCCCATGGGCATCTACTCGGAACGGGTGGGCAAGTTTTCCGACGTGAAGGAAGGGGACAGCGTGACGCTGCCCAACGACCCCGCCAACCTGGCACGTGCCCTGCAGCTTCTGGCCCAGCAGGGTCTCATCACGCTGAAGGCCGGCATCGACCCGCTGCGCGTGGGCACCCGGGACGTGGCCGAGAACCCCAGGAAGCTGCACTTCGTGCCGGTGGAAGCCGCCCAGCTGCCCCGCACCTTGGGTGATGCCACGCTGGCCATCGTGCCCGGCAACTACGCCACGGCTGCCGGCCTGGACTTCACCCGTGCGCTGACCCTGGAGAAACCCCCGATGGCCTACCAGCAGGTGGTGGCCGTACGCCGGGCCGACGAGAACGCCCCCTGGGCCCAGGACCTGAAGAAGGCCTTTCGCTCCGAGGCCTTCCGCCAGGCCCTGGATCAGCACTTCCCGGGCTATGTCCGCCCCGAGGGACTCTGACCCTCCCTTCGTTTTCTCCGGCCGGCCGAAGCGGTCGGTCGGTGCCTACCCTGGGACAGGGTCTTTTCGTCTCGGAAATGATGATCCGGCACACCATGCCGCGCGCCAGCTTCTGTCGCCTTCGCCTACGTTTTATCGTTGTTTCAATGATTTTCAGAAGTGCATGAAAATGCGAATGCGTCAGCGACTGCATGTATGAAATGAAGCGGGCGTCATCACGGCAAATTAACAAAGAAAGACTGCACGTTCGCAAGAAATCAGGCACAATTCCGACCATGGCGGTCCGCCTTTCCGTATCCTTGCGGCCGCTGTCCGTAACTGCACATCACATGGCTGCCGATACCCCCGTCACCTTTACGCCGCAGACGCCGCCGGGCGTCGTGCTCGCGCATTTCCGTCCCTGGCTCACCATCGCCCATCAGGTGCCTGGGCGCCTGCGCCTCAAACTGGGCAAGGGCGCTCTCAACGGTGTCAGCTTCGAGGGGCCCGAAGGCCGTTCGGAGGCCATCACCACGGCCCTGCGCCGCATCCGGGGTGTGAAGAACATCAACTGGAACCTGCTGGCACGCTCCTGCACCATCGAATACGATCCTGCCGTGATCCCGAATGCCGCCTGGCCCGATCTGCTTGCCAATGCCGACACGCCCGCGGCGCAGACCCTGCGAACCATTCTGGATGAAGCCCATGAACAACTTCGCCATGCCGCGCCCTGACCTGGCCTTCGGCGGCCCCGGCCAGATCCTCGCTGTCGCCCTGCAGGAACAGCAGGCCTCCTGGGTCTTCTACACGTCGGCCGTGGCCGCCCATGGCAACCAGGCGCCACTGCAGACCCTGCTCGACAGCACCGCCCAGCGCATCACGCTGCTGGGCAACCTGTACCAGCAGTTCGGTGTTCCGCTCCCGGTCCTGTCCGCGCCCACCCCGGAGCCCCTGGTCGCTGGCTGGCGTGAAACCCTGGAGCGCGCCATGCAGGGCACGTTCGGCAGCGCCGGCGTCTACCAGCAGCTGGTCACCCTCACCCCTGATCCCACGCTGCGTCGCGAGTTCGAACGTCTGCAGTCCGACCTGCTCACCCGTGACCTGCCCGCGCTGCAGCGTGCGTGGCAGGCCGCCGTCGACCGTGAGCGCCTGCATGCTGCCCAGGGCATCGACCCGGCCCAGGCCCATGTCAGCCACGGCCTCATCGGTGATGCCATGGAAGCGTTCTTCGCCCTGCTCACCCGCCAAGGGGGTGTGCTGGGCTTCACAGGCACCGTGCTGCGCGCCGCCCATCCCATGCTGGTGGCGGGCGCCGTCGTCGGCAGCCTGGCCGTGCAGGGTGGGCGCCACGCCCGCATCCTGCGTGAACAGCGTGCCGCCTGCGCTGCCGCCTGCGACTGCAGTGGCCAGGCCACGCCTTCCGACCATCCGGACGAAACGGACAATTCCCCCGATGCCGCCTGGTCTCCCTCCCATGACCCGGAGAACTGAACCATGCTTCCCATCCTGCCCCTGATCATCGGCGCCGCCGCAGGCGCCGCCGCCACCCAGCTTGCACGCAGCAAGACCGTTCAGCAAGGCCTCAAGAAGGCCGGCAGCCAGATCCGTCAGGCTGGCGGCACGCTGAAACAGAAAGCCAGCGACGGTCTGGACACCGTACGCGAGACCAGCGCCGAGATGCGCCGCAAGGTGGCCGACAAGCTGCATCGCCGCGCGACCCACCCCGACGACGCCGACAGCGCCTACGAGGACGCCAGTGCCCTGCTGCTGCCCGCGCCGCACGAGGAGGCTCCGGCACCGAAGAAGGCCAGTCGCAGCGCAACAGGCACTCGCAGACGTGCCGCGCGCAGCG
>CAUVLK010000325.1:0-3531 GCA_963552635.1 uncultured Lautropia sp.
CAAGGGGCACCGCTCCGTGGGCGGCATGCGCGCCTCCATCTACAACGCCATGCCGCTGGAAGGCGTGCAGGCGCTGGTGGATTACCTGAAGGACTTCGAAAAGACCCGCGCCTGAGACCCGCCAAAGCCATGAACACGACCCCGAGCTTCACCCACACACTGCGCCAGCGCTGGCAGGCCGCCGACTCGATGCTGTGCGTGGGGCTGGACCCCGATCCGGCCCGCATCCCCGCCCATCTGGGTACGGGGCCGGAGGCCATCGACCGCTTCTGCCGTGACATCATCACCGCCACCGCCGACACCGTCTGCGCCTTCAAGCCGCAGATCGCCTACTTCGCCGCCCAGGGGGCCGAGGACGTGCTGGCTGGCCTGATCGCGCACATCCACACCGAGCACCCCGGCATTCCGGTCATCCTGGACGCCAAGCGTGGCGACATCGGCAGCACCGCCCGCCAGTACGGCGTGGAAGCCTTCGACCGCTTCAAGGCCGACGCGCTCACGCTGTCGCCCTTCATGGGCTTCGACTCCATCGAGCCCTACTTCGAATGGGCCGGCCGCGGGCTGATCCTGCTGTGCCGCACCAGCAATCCAGGCGGCAACGACCTGCAGGCGCTGTCCGTGCTGCCCGCCGGGGATACGGCAGGAGCGCCCACTGGTGCGCAGCCCCTGCACAAGCCAGCATCCGGCACGACCCCCGACACACAGCCCAAGAAGCTCTACGAACACCTGGCCCGGCTGGCGGCCGGCCCCTGGAACGTGAACGGCGAGCTGGGCTTGGTGGTGGGTGCCACCTTCCCCGACGAGCTGGCCCGCGTGCGGGCACTGGCCCCCCGGCTGCCGCTGCTGGTGCCCGGCGTGGGGGCTCAGGGCGGTGACGTGAACGCCACCGTCCGCGCAGGCCTGGATGCTGACGGGTACGGACTCGTCATCAACTCGTCACGCGCCATCCTGTACGCCGGCAAGGGCACCGACTTTGCGGACCAGGCGCGAAAGGCGGCCGTGGCCACCCGCGATGCCATCCGCGCAGCGCGGGATGCGGCCAAGGCATGAGGACTCCCCGGGCCTGCCACTCGGCGCGGGATGCGGTCAGGGCATGAGCTTTCCCGGGCCTGACCGGGGCCCGATCAGGGCCAGGATGGCCCGAGAATGCCCTTGATGCCAAACATTGCACGCAGGGTATTGAAGTCCGGCAAAAACCGTGTAGAATGCAGAACTTGCCTTGCAGCGAATGTGGAGATGTAGCTCAGCTGGTTAGAGCGCACGACTCATAATCGTGAGGTCGGTGGTTCAAGTCCACCCTTCTCTACCACTTCCTTGCTGCCGGCAGCCGCAAAAAGCCCCTCCGGGGCTTTTTTCGTTTCTGGCCATCGGGCCGCCTCATGTCGTTGCCCATGGCTGCATCTGCCAAATCTGCCCCCGCCTCCACCCCGCCGCTCTCGGCCTTTCGGCTGTCCGTTCCGGTGGCCATGGGTTACATCCCGCTGGGCATCGCTTTCGGCTTTCTCATGGCGCAGGCAGGCGCCGCCTGGTGGGTGGCACCGCTCATGAGCCTGCTGGTCTATGCCGGTGCAGCGCAGTTCATGGCGGTACCCATGTTTGCCGCGGGCGAATCGCTGGCGGCCATCGCCGTGGCCACCGTGGTGGTCAATCTTCGCCACATCTTCTACGGTCTGTCGGTGCTGGACCGCCTGCCCAAGGGACGCTGGGCACGTGCCTATCTGGCCTGGGCGCTGACCGACGAGAGCTATTCGCTCATCACCACCCTGCCCCCGCACTCCACACCCCGCCAGGTTGTCGGGGTGGCCATGCTCAACCACGGCTGGTGGATACTGGGCAGCTGCATCGGCAACTTCATCGGCATGAGCGTCTCGCCGGCGCTGCAGGGGTTCGAATTCAGCCTGGCGGCGCTGTTTGCCATCCTGGTGATGTCGCAGTGGAACACCCACCACCAGGTGGCCCCGCTGGTCACGGCGGTCGTGGCCTATGCCTTCGGCTGGGCGCTCTTCCCCGATCAGGCCATACTCGCGGCCATCGCGCTGTCGGTGGTGGCCTGCATCGTCCTGTCGTGGAAAAAGCCGGAGGATCGCACATGCTGACCGGCTGGAGCGCCGTCACCGCCATTCTGGTGATGGCCGTCGTCACCTTCGCCCTGCGTGCCCTGCCCTTCGTGGCTGCCGGCCTGCTCCGCCGCCACCACCTCATCCGCGCCCTGGGGCGCTTCCTGCCGGCTGCCATCCTGGCGCTGCTGCTCATCCATACGCTGGTCGGTTTCATCTGGCAGGATGCCCCCACCGTGGGCGCCTGGCCCACCCTCATCGCCATTCTGGTCACGGTGGGGCTGCAATGGCGCTGGCATCACGCGCTGCTCAGCATCTTCGCCGGGACCGGGGTGTACGTGCTGCTGCGCAACGCACCCATGCTGTTCTGAACGATCAGCGCCCATCCGGCCAGAACCACGGCCAACCGCCTCCTGTCAGCCATCAGGATCCGCGACAGCCGATGACACGCCGTCAGCAGCCCGCCAGCGAGATCCGCAGCCGATGACGTTCCATCAGCGGCCAGGGCTCGCCGAACGCGACCTCGATGCGGGGCCACTCACGCGCCGTCGGCAGGCTTGATGATGCAAGGCGCCCCTCCAGCAGCCAATGAATGCCCCTGATCACCCCCGCATGCGTGATCCAGACCTGGGCATCGGTCTGTGTCCGTTCGGCGCGCAGGCCGGCCTCGATGCGAGCCAGGAAAGCGCCCACCGACTCCCCCGTGCCACCGGCCCGGTAATGGCCGAAGTCCTCGGTCCACGCCGTCAACTCGGCCTCGGGCAGTTCAGCCCATGGCCTGCCTTCCCAGTCCCCCATATCCATCTCGGCCAGCCAGGCCTCCGGCGGCTGCAACACCAGGTCCGATCGCAGCGCATGCAGCCGCAGGGCCAGCGCCTGACAGCGCTGACGTGGCGAGCTGCGCAGCACCAGTCCTTCGGGCAGGCGTCGTGCCAGGGTCTGCGCTGCCCGCTCCGTGTCTTCCGGCTGCGCAGGCACATCCAGCCGGCCATAGCACAGGCCCTTGGCCACCTCGGGCCTGGGATGGCGCACCAGCCAGCGCCAGGGCAGCGCCGAGCTCACATCGTTGCTCTGGGCATCGTTCGGTCCACCCGCCATCGTCGATTCACGCGCAGCCATGCCAGCGCTCAGACGCCAACAGGCGGCATCGACGGGGCCAGCCGCACCGCCAGCACCAGGTACACCGACAGCTCCGTCAGCTGCTGGGTGGCACCCAGACAATCGCCGGTGATGCCGCCCAGCCGACGGCGGAAGATGCACCCCAGCCGCCAGGTCAGCAGCCCCATGACCAGCAACGTCCAGGCCAGCGTGGCCCAGCCGGACGCCCACACCAGCCACGCCATGGCCGGCAGCGCCCAGGCCGTGGACACCCCGTCCTCGATCAGCACATTGCGCTGCGTGGGATTGCCCTCGTCATCGATGTTGAGCGAACCGCGCCGGTCAGGCAGCGTGCCGTCATCCAGCACCGTCACCC
>CAUVLK010000326.1:0-3495 GCA_963552635.1 uncultured Lautropia sp.
CCGTCGCCGCGGCCCCTCAGCTTCCGGCCGCTACTGCACCAACGGCTCTGCCTCAGACCGCCTCGGGCATGCCCGCCCAGGCCTCGCTGCTGGCCCCGCTCGCCCCGGCAGGCGCGGTCGATAGCGTCTCGCACCTGCTCAGCCAACAGCTGCAGCTGATGGAAAACCAGCTGCGCCTGCTGACTGGCCAGCCCGCCATGGTCGCGCCCGCCCAGGCCGTCATCACCGCCACCGATGCCCCGGTCGCCAATCCGCCGGCCGGCACTCCTGCTGCTCCTGCCGTTGCCGCTTCGGGCAGCACCGATGCCGACGAGCGTCCCACCGATGATCCGAAGCGCGCCTTCGGTGCCATCGCCCGCATCTACCGCCAGCAGCACGACGCACTCACCCCGCGCCAGGAAGCCCGGCTCGATGCCTTCATCAAGCGCTACGTCGACCGCACCCGCGCCTCGCGCGACTACACGCAGAAACATCGCCCACACTCGGCCGACCCGCGCGTCGTCAACGGCTTCCGCCCGCGCCTGAAGGAGATGATCTACCAGATCGTCATCGAGCGCTCCAAGGGCTCGCACCTGTGGGATCTGGACGGCAATGAGTACGTCGACGCCCTGAACGGCTTCGGCATGAGCCTGTTCGGCTGGCAGCCCGACTTCGTGCTCGACGCCGTGCGTCGCCAGCTCGACCTCGGCTACGAGATCGGCCCGCAGCATCCGCTGTCCGGCCCCGTCACCGAGCTGGTCTGCGAGATGACCGGCTTTGACCGTGCCGCACTCTGCAACACCGGCTCCGAAGCCGTCATGGGCACCGTGCGCATCGCCCGCACCGTCACCGGCCGCGAGCGCATCGCCGTCTTCGCCGGTTCCTACCACGGCATCTTCGACGAAGTGATCGTGCGTCTGGGCGCCCGGGGTCGTGCCATGCCGGCCGCCCCCGGCATCATGCCCAACACCGCCGCCAACGTCGTCATCCTCGAATATGGCGAGCCCGACGCCCTGCAATGGGTGCGTGACAACGCCGACAACCTGGCCGCCGTGCTGGTCGAGCCCGTGCAGAGCCGTCGCCCCGACCTGCAGCCGCGCGAGTTCCTGCACGAGCTGCGCCGCATCACCGCCGAATCCGGCTCCCTGCTGATCTTCGACGAGGTGGTCACCGGCTTCCGCACCGGCCCCGGCGGCGCCCAGGCCCACTTCGACGTGCGCGCCGACCTGGCCAGCTACGGCAAGGTCATCGGCGGCGGCTTCCCCATCGGCATCATCGCCGGCAAGCGCCAGTACATGGACGCCCTGGATGGCGGCGCCTGGCAGTATGGCGACGACTCGATCCCCACCGTCGGCGTCACCTACTTCGCCGGCACCTTCGTGCGGCACCCGCTGGCGCTGGCCGCCTGCCACGCGGTACTCTCGTACCTCAAGGAAGCAGGACCCGAGCTGCAACGCAAGCTCACCGAGACCACCACGAAACTGGCCGATTCGCTCAACGCCTTCTGCCAGGAGCACGGTGCCCCCATCGCGGTCAAGCACTTCGCGTCGGTCTGGCGGATCGTCTTCACCGAAGACCATCCGTACCAGGACCTGCTGTTCGCCATGATGCGCAGCCGCGGCATCCACATCCTGGACAACTTCCCGTGCTTCATGACCACGGCGCACAGCGAGGCCGATATCGAAGCCATCCGCAAGGCCTTCTGCGACTCGGTGCTGGAGCTGCAGGCCGACGGTTTCCTGCCCGGCAAGCCCGTGCAGAATGCCGCCGACACGTCCTCCAGCTTCGACCCAACCAAGCCTCCGGTTCCGGGCGCCCGCCTCGGGCGTGACGCCCAGGGCAAGGCCGCCTGGTTCATCGCCGATCCCGACCGGCCCGGCAGCTACATGCAACTGAAGACCAGCGTCTGACACACATAACCACAAGAAGGCATCGACGGACATCACCTGACCCGCACCCCGGCCAGGGTGTCCGTCGAGATGACCCCGCATTCCACCAGAGAGAAAAGCCATGAGCCACGAATCCATTCACTCACACCCGCTGCCCGCCGGCCTGGTGGGCGTGGCGGTGGATTTCGACCCCTTCGCGGCCGACCCCGCTGCCGCAGCCATCGAACAGGTCATCACGCCCACCGATGCCCAGCGCGAAGTCTGGCTGGCCGACCATCTGGGCCGCGAAGCCTCACTGGCCTACAACGAAGCCGTCGAGCTGGACCTGCGCGGCCCGCTCGACGATGCCGCCGTCACCCGACTGCAGGGCGCCTGCCAGGCTGTTTACTGGGCCCACCAGGCCCTGCGTGCCGTCTTCAGCGACGACGGCTCCGAAATGCTGGTGCAGCCCGCCGACGCAGCCCCGCTCGTCTTCGATGTGGTGGATCTGCGCATGCAGGACGAATCAACCCGCAACCGGCGCCTGGCCGACTGGCGCCAACAGGTGGTCACCGCCCCCTTCGACCTGTGCAAGGGTCCGCTCTTTCGTGCTCACCTGCTGCGCCTGACCGAACAGCATGGCGTGCTGCTGCTGGCCGCCCACCACCTGGTCTGCGACGGCTACTCCTTCGGCATCGTGCTGCGTGACCTGGCGCGCGCCATGCGAGGCGAACCGCTGGCCTCGTCTGCCTACGCCGACTACGCCGCCGACGAAGCCCGCTTTGCCGGCAGTGCCGAAGCGGATGCCAACGTGCATTTCTGGACCGGCCGCTATGCCAAGGACGTGCCTGTCACCGACCTGCCCACGGACCGCCCGCGCCCGGCCCGTCGCCAGGTCGCGGCCAACCGCATCGACCACCTCATCCCGACAGCCGACTTCGAGCGCCTGCAGCAGGCCGCCCGCAGCCTGCGCATCAGCCTGTTCTCACTGCTGCTGGGCGGCTTCGAGCTGCTGATGTCACGCCTGACCGGCAGCGCTGACGTGGTGGTGGGCGTGCCCGCCGCCGGCCAGATGGCAGCCGAACTGCCCGACATCGTCGGCCACTGCGTCAACCTGCTGCCGGTGCGTGGTCGCATCGACACGGAAGTCACCGCCGCCGACTGGCTGGCCGGCGTGCAGCGTGAGCTGCTCGACGCCTTCGACCACCAGCGCTTCACCTTCGGCACACTGCTGCGTCACCTGGCGCTCCGGCGCGATCCGTCCCGGCTGCCGCTCGTGTCGGTGATGTTCAACCTCGACCAGCGACTGGATCCGGCACTCACCGCACTGCCCGGCTTTGACACCACCATCCACCCGGTGGCCCGTCGCTTCGAGAACTTCGAGCTGTTCTTCAACCTCACCCCGCTGGACACTGGCCTGCGCATCGAGTGCCAGTTCAGCACGGCGCTCTTCGACGATGCCAGCATCCAGCAGTGGCTTCAGAGCTATGCCGCCCTGCTGACAGGCATCGCACAGGACCCGCAGCGCCTCGTCGGTCACCTGCCCGCACTGGATGCCGACCAGAAGGCGCAGCTGGCTCGCTGGAACCGGACGGAGCATGAACAGGGCCTGGGCCGCACCCCGGGGCCCCGGCTTCCCGGCAGCGCC
>CAUVLK010000327.1:0-3489 GCA_963552635.1 uncultured Lautropia sp.
GGTCCTCGTTTTCCAGCGTGGGGTTGAGCTTGGCCTGTTCCTTCTCGGAGCCGGTGCGCAGCGAAATGGCCACCACGGGCAGCCCGGTGTCGGTGATCGACTTGATCATCTCGGGCGGTGCGTAGTTGGTGACGAACACCACATCCGGTTTCAGTGCCAGCAGGCTCTCGATGTTCACGGTGGTCAGGTCGCCCGGCGTGCCCATCTTGGGCAGCTCGGGGGCCAGTCGCACGTAGTCGGCGCCCAGCTGCTTCTTCCAGTTGGACAGCACGCCCACCACCTGCTTCATGGCGTCGAGCTGGTTGGCAATGTTCACCGTCTGATGCTGCAGGATGACGGCACGTTCGATCCGGTCGGGCAGGGTGACGCTGCGGTCGAGCTGGTCGACGATGGTGCGTTCGGCCAGGGCCTGGGTGGAGAAGATGCCTGCGGCAAGCAGGACGAGCAGTTTTGCGGGACGCATGAGGGTTCCTGGAGGAAGGGGAAGCATGCAGAGGGCGTGGGCACGGCTGCATGCGCGAGGGGACAGGGAGACGCCTGCGCATGGCCGTCCGATCGGATGGGCCGGGCGCGTACGGGTTGGATCGGTCATTATATTCCCGTGTATATAACGCCTTGATGGCATGCGGCTTCGACCGTGCCGTCGGCTGGCACGATTTATGACCGTCCGGTCATAATCCCTGAAGGGATGCAGGCCCTTGGTGCTGGGCCGGTCACGAATGGAGTACCTTGGCAGGAAAGGCATCGGCGATCCCGGTGCCACCCGGCCTGCCAGGCGAGCTGGCAGGGACTGCCATTCACACAAGAAGGAGCGCGACAATGGAACACGTACTGGCAACCCTGTTCGAGGTACCCAGTGAGGCCTACCAGGCCTTCGTGGAGCTGAAGGCCTTTCCGCAGAATGACGACACGCGCATTGCCCAGGCGGCGCTGGTGAAGAAGGAGAACGGTGTCATCACGCCGGTGGATGCCTTCGATCCGCTGCAGAAGGTGGGGGACGACACCATCACCGGCACGCTGATCGGCTCGGTGCTGGGCATCCTGGGCGGCCCGCTGGGCATGCTCTTTGGCGCTGGCATCGGGGCCTGGGTGGGCAGTACGGGCAGTACCGATCAGGCACTGGCACAGGCCACGCTGGTCGAGACGGTGGCTGCCAAGCTCAATGACGGCGATGTGGCGATCATTGCGCTGGTGCAGGAAAAGTCCGAAGCGCCGCTGGATCAGTTCTTCGGCAGGTTCAAGTCGCTGGTGGTGCGCTGGGACGCATCCGCCATCCAGCAGCAGATGGAGGACGCGCTGGAGGTGCAGGCTGACCTGCACGCCCGGGCGGCCGCCGAGCTGAAGGCGCGGCACACCAAGGCACGCAAGGAAAAGCTGGAAGAGTTTGCGCAGTCCATCCGGCAGAAGTTCGACGAGCTGGCGCAGAAGTTCAAGTAAGCGGCCGCGTCCGTCGGGGCTGCCGGCGGGACAGGGGCTGCCGTCGTTCACCCGGCATTCGGGTGGGCGGGCAGCCCTTTTTGTTGGGGGCCTGACCCCCTTGGCAACATCCTTTCCTGTCAGGGACGCGGCGCGTCGGCGTCAGGGCCATCAGGTTGTTGCGGCGGCGTGTTTGTGGGCCGCCATGGATTCACGGTGCTGCTTGCGGCGTCTTTTACAGCGTCTTTCACGGTTTCTTCCGCGCTGTCTTCCGTGGGCGTGTCCGGAAGCGTCGATTATCCGGATTCAACCAGTTTTACGAAGTATTAAATAATCATTCTTGTTTCCCTTTTTCTTGCCATGCCGTTCAGGGGCGAATAGCTGCCGACTGGCGGATGGTGCGGGTTTCCGGGGACCTATTGGGGAAAACCATTTGCGGTGCATGCTACGCCGTGATGCAGCGTGACGGGTACAATTTCGTCACTTGCAGAAAGAACAGGGCTGCAGGCTGGTCCAGGCCTCGGGCGCTCCCGAGGCAGGGCGCAACCGTCCGGAAAGCCCCGGACATGGCGCACGGCGCGCCATTCGGGCTCCGGCGGGTGACGACTCCTGTCTGGTCGGGCCAGGGCGATTTCCTGCTGCACGGGGCCATCGTGCGCCCCGGTTCCGCCGACCGGGCGGGCGGCAGTTGCCACAGGTGGGGCGCTTCCCGTACCCAAACAGGGCGGAGCATGGCGCCTCGGCTTGCGCGGAATCGTCCCCATATACCCGTTACGGATCGATTATGGCCTTAGGAGAAGTCCATGCTGAATGAGTATCGCCAACATGTTGCCGAGCGCGCGGCGCTGGGCATTCCTCCCCTGGCACTGGATGCCAAACAGACCGCCGAGCTTATCGAGCTGATCAAGAATCCGCCGGCCGGCGAAGAAGAATTCCTGATGGATCTGCTCACCTACCGGGTTCCGCCGGGGGTGGATGATGCCGCCAAGGTCAAGGCCAGCTTCCTGGCCGCCGTCGCTCATGGCGACATCAAGGTCGGGCTGATCTCCAGGGCCAAGGCCACCGAGCTACTGGGCACGATGCTCGGGGGCTATAACGTCCACCCGCTGATCGAGCTGCTGGACGATCCCGAAGTGGGCGGGGTGGCTGCCAACGCCCTGAAGAAGACGCTGCTGATGTTCGACTTCTTCAACGACGTGGCCGCCAAGGCCAAGGCGGGCAATGCCAAGGCCCAGGAAGTGATGCAGAGCTGGGCGGATGCCGAATGGTTCACCAGCCGTCCCAAGGTGCCCGAGAAGATCACCGTCACGGTCTTCAAGGTGCCCGGCGAGACCAACACCGACGACCTCTCGCCCGCGCCCGATGCCTGGAGCCGTCCGGACATCCCGCTGCACTACCTGGCCATGCTGAAGAACACCCGCCCCGACGCGGCCTTCAAGCCCGAGGAAGACGGCAAGCGCGGCCCCATCCAGTTCATCGAGGACCTGAAGAAGAAGGGTCACCTGGTGGCCTACGTGGGCGACGTGGTGGGTACCGGTTCCAGCCGGAAGTCGGCCACCAACAGCGTGATCTGGGCCACCGGCCAGGACATCCCCTACGTGCCCAACAAGCGCTTCGGCGGTGTCACGCTGGGTGGCAAGATCGCCCCGATCTTCTTCAACACGCAGGAAGACTCCGGGTCGCTGCCGATCGAGGTGGATGTCTCGAAGATGGAGATGGGCGATGTGCTCGACATCTTCCCCTACGAGGGCCGCATCGAGAAGAACGGCGAGAAGATTGCCGACTTCACCCTGAAGAGCCAGGTGTTGCTGGACGAGGTGCAGGCTGGCGGCCGCATCAACCTGATCATCGGCCGCTCGCTTACGGCCAAGGCCCGCGAGGCGCTGGGTCTGCCGGCGTCCACCGCATTCCGCCTGCCCAAGGCGCCGGTCGATACCGGCAAGGGCTTCACGCTGGCGCAGAAGATGGTCGGTCGTGCCTGTGGCCTGCCCGAGGGTCAGGGCATCCGTCCGGGTACCTACTGCGAGCCGCGCATGACGACCGTGGGCAGCCAGGACACCACCGGCCCCATGA
>CAUVLK010000328.1:0-3445 GCA_963552635.1 uncultured Lautropia sp.
CTGGCGCGATTGGCTGCCACATCGTGTGTCGGGCCATGGTGGGACGCGCGGGCGCCCGCAGTGTCATGGGCCGGCACATGACGGGCCATGGGAAGGCCGCCAGCGCTGGGGCGTCCGCCTGGGGCAGTGGCGGGCTGATGCCCCGGCAGGGTGCGGACCGTGTGCCGGTCAGCGGTGTAGCCGCTGACATCCGTGCCGGCGCCCGTGGTTGATCCGCCAGCCAGCTCGATGGTGCGGCTGGCACCCTGACGCTGCTGGGGCAGGGTGGTGGCCAGCGCGTTCTCGATGGCATGAAAGACCAGGTGGCGCACGGCGCCGGGGTCGCGGAAGCGGACCTCGGTCTTGGCGGGGTGGACGTTGGCGTCCACCAGCGTGGGGTCGATGGTCAGAAAGAGCGCAAAGATGGGGTAGCGCTCGCCATGCAGGCGGTCGCGGAAGGCCTGGCGGATGGCCTGGGCCAGCATGCGGTCACGCACGAAGCGGCCGTTGACGAACAGGTATTGCCGGTCGCTGCGGGCGCGGGCGGCATCCGGTTCGCCCAGCAGGCCTTCCACGGCCAGCGGACCGGCCTGGGCCGAGACGGGCAGCAGTCGCACACCGTCGCCCACCAGGGTCTCGATGCGCTGGGCGGGTGTGGTGGCGGGCCAGCGGCGCACTTCACGGCCGTCCTGATGGACGACGAACTGCACGGCCGGGTGCGACAGGGCAATGCGCCGGATGGCGTCCAGGCAGTAGGCGGCCTCGGTGGTCGGCGACTTCAGGAACTTGCGCCGCGCCGGGGTGGCCGAGAACAGGTCGATGACCTCGATGACGGTGCCGGGGGCAATGGCAGCGGGTTCGGGCGGAGGGGCGGGCTGGCCGGGCTGCACGTCCACTTTCCAGCCGTGTTCGGCGGCCAGCGGGCGGCTGGCCAGCGTTAGGCGCGAGACGGCGGCCATCGAGGCCAGGGCCTCGCCCCGGAAGCCCAGCGACGTGACGTGTTCCAGGTCGGCCAGCGAGGCAATCTTGCTGGTGGCGTGCCGGGCCAGGGCCAGCGGCAGCTGATCCTTGTCGATGCCCCGGCCGTTGTCGATGACCTGAAGCCGGCGCAGACCGCCTTCCTCGATGCGGATCTCGATCTGGCTGGCCCCGGCATCCAGCGCGTTCTCCAGCAGTTCCTTGATGGCGGAGGCAGGGCGCTCGATGACCTCGCCGGCGGCGATCTGGCTGATCAGCACGTCGGGCAGCAGGGCAATGGGGCGGGTGGGCCCGGCGCCGGATGCGGCGGGCAGGGGGAACTGGCTGGCGGGCGTGGACATATCCGACGAGGGCGCAGGAGGCATCCGCCATTATTGCAGAGCCGCCCGCGGGTCGGGTGTCGACGCATGTGACAGGGGCGTCATGCCGGTGTCCGTCTGCGGTGTCGTGTCATCCCAGCTGACGGAAAACCCCTCGGGTAAACTGTGCATCCTCTATCGTCTGCCTGGAAAACTCCACTCATGGATTTCTCTGCCTTGCTCGACATCTTTCTGCACCTGGACAAGCACCTGGAAATGGTGGTGCAGAACTACGGCGTCTGGGTCTATGCGCTGATGTTCGCCATCATCTTCATCGAGACGGGGCTGGTGGTGATGCCTTTCCTGCCGGGAGACTCGCTGCTGTTCGTGGCCGGCGCCATCGCGGCCGTGGGCGGACTGGACCTGCCCCTGCTGATGGGCCTGCTGGCGGTGGCCGCGGTGCTGGGCGATGCGGTGAACTACTCCATCGGCCGCTACATCGGCCCGAAGGTGTTCAGCTGGGAAGACAGCCGCTTCTTCAACCGCGAGGCCTTCGACCGCACGCACGCCTTCTATGAGAAGCACGGCGGCATCACCATCATTGTGGCGCGCTTCATGCCTTTCATCCGCACCTTCGCCCCCTTCGTGGCGGGGGTGGCGCAGATGACCTATGCGCGCTTTGCGATGTTCAACATCGTGGGCGGCGTGCTGTGGGTGGTGGGCCTGTCGGGCCTGGGCTATCTCATCGGCAACAACGACTGGGTCAAGGCCCATTTCTCGTGGGTGACGCTGGCGATGATCATCATCCCCGGCCTGCCGGCCGTCTTCGAGGTGGTGCGGCACTACCTCAACCGCCGGAAGCAGAAGGCCGCCTGACGACGCGGTGGCCAGCCGTGGCTGGCCCTGTCGGCAGAAAGAAAAAGGGCGCCCATGGCGCCCTTTTTCTCTTTCTCGTCATGTGGGCCGGTCCACGTGGTAGGTTGGTCCGCTTTCTTTTGGCGTTCCGCATCGGGGTCATCCGACTTGCCCCGATGCCTGCATGCCCACTGTCGGCCCCCTTGGGAGCAGAGGCAGTGTGGGCTCAGAACGTCCAGTTCGGGTAGTACTTGATCTCCACGTTGCCAGCGTAGACGTTGCGTGCCTTGTCGGCATCGGCCTTGTCGCTCTGGCGGAATCGGCCAGACGGCAGGAAGACGCCGGCCGCCACTTCCACGCGCCACTGCTTGTTCGGTCGCCAGCCCCAGATCAGGTCGATGCCGTTACCCAGCGCGCGCTCGTTCTGCTGGTCGGCGCGGGGCCGCAGGTTGGTGCGTTCATTCTCCAGGGCGGCCAGTTTGTCCTGCCGGTAGTGGTGGAACACCAGATCAAGGGTGCTCTTTTCCATGGGTGCAAAGCCCACGCCGGCGGTCAGCACGTGCAGGTTGGAGAGCTGCGGGTCCAGTGCGACGCCGTAGACCTCGAAGTCCATGATGTTGCCCATCTCGGCCTTGTTGTTCTGCAGGCCGCTCTGGCGGTGGGCGTTGTCCTTGCCGTTGCCGTCGTCGCCGCTGCCCCAGGCATAGCCGACGGTGGCGCGTGGTGCCCAGGGGCTCTGCTCGTCGAGGAACCAGGTGGCGCCCAGGTCGATGGCCTCGCCCAGCACGCTGCGGCCTCCTTCATGGCCGCTGACCAGGCTTGCCATGGCCCAGTGCTGCATGCCGCTCTTGGGCATGTTCTGCGAGCCGGCGGCCAGGTGCGTGAGGCGCTGATCGGTGCGGTCGTTGTTCTGGTGCAGGGCCTTCAGCAGCAGCTGGTGGGTGTCGGAGAGGCGGTAGGTGCCCAGGGCAGCAAAGTAGTCGGTGCCGTCACTGCGCGTTTCGTGGCTGCTCAGCAGGTCACGGTTCCACTGGCCCTCGCGGGCGTAGAAGGCGACCACCTGCCAGGGGCCCTGTTCGAGGGTGGCTTCCACGCCATCGAATTCCGTGTCGAAGAACCAGCCGCGATCATCGGTGTGGGAGACACGACCCAGGCGCAGGCGGGCGCCGTATTCCTGCAGTTGCGCTTCACCGTACAGCTGCTTGACCTTCAGCTGGGTGTCGTGTTCGGTGCTCTTGCCCGTCTCGCGCTCGGTGGAGTCGTTCAGCTCCAGCTCGCCCTCCAGGCCCCAGCGACGGTCGATCTGCCAGCGGGCATTCAGCTTGGCCTTGGGG
>CAUVLK010000329.1:0-3430 GCA_963552635.1 uncultured Lautropia sp.
GATTCACTGCTGGATCGGCAGATTTCGCTGCTGGCCTACGTGCTGCTGGCCAGCTGGCTGATGTCGGCCAGTGGGCCAGGAGCCGCGGCAGCAGGGCCTGCCGGCATGGGTGGCCCGAAGGGCGGTGCGGGGCGTGTCGCGCCGAAGGTGGCCGCTGCGTCAGCCGGGACCATGACGACTGCTGACGGCCTGTCGGTTCCCGGTGGCCTGTCGGTGGCCATCATCGCCCGCAACGAAGCGCATCGCATCGCGCGCTGCCTGAAGAGCGTGGCCTTTGCCGATCAGATTGTGGTGCTGGATTCAGGCAGTACCGACGACACGGTGGCCATTGCGCGTGGCCTGGGCGCCGACGTGGAAGTGACGCCCGACTGGCCGGGGTTCGGGCCACAGAAGAATCGGGCACTGGCACGCTGCCGGTACCGCTGGGTCCTGTCCATTGATGCTGACGAGCAGATTTCGGACGCGCTGGCTGCCGAGATCCTGCGGGTGCTGCGCGCAGCACCCGCCGAGGCGACGGTGGCCGGCTACTGGCTGCGGCGCAGCAGCCGCTACTGTGGCCAGGTGATCCGCCATGGCCTGTGGGGCAATGACCGGGTGCTGCGGCTCTTCGAGCGGCAGCGTGGCCGTTTCACCGATGCGCGGGTGCACGAGAGCTTGGTCTGCGATGGCGAGACCCGTGTGCTGGAGGGCATCCTGGTGCATGACAGTGTGGACTCTCCGGAAGACGCACGCAGCAAGGCGCGCCGCTATGCCTTCCTGGGGGCCGAGGCGCTGCGTGCACGCGGGCGTGGCGGTTCCCTGCAGGGGGGCGTCCATGCAGGCTGGTCGTTTGTGCGTGGCTATCTGTTGCGGGCCGGGTTCCTGGACGGACGCTTCGGTCTGACGCTGGCCCGGCTCAACGCAGCCGGCACGTTCTGGAAATACCATTGGGCGGCACTTCCCGAGGCCAAGTGGGAGCAGCTGCGTGCGTCGCTGAGTGCCAGCGAGCTGAACGCTCCCTTTGTCTCGAACGCACAGTCATCCTCATGAACCTGCTGCTGCTCACCTTCGGTGACAACACCGACAATCACCAGCAGGCCGTCTTCGCGGCGCTCAGTTTCATGCGGGACCCGCACATCAGGCGGGTGCTGGTGGTGACCGACCGCCCGGATTTCTATCGCTGGCTCAGCGGCACGGCACGGAACGCGCCGTCCATCGATGATGGCGATGGGGACACTTACGGGAAGCAGGGTGCGGCGCCCGTCGAGATTCTCCCCATCACGGCCGAAACCCTGACCGCGTGGCAGGGGCCGCAGCAGTTCTTCTGGCGGATCAAGATCCAGGCCGTGGCCATGGCCGTGCACCAGTATCCCGGCCAGCATCTGCTGTACGTGGATTCCGATACCTTCCTGGCGGGCTCATTGGCAGACATGGTGCGGCAGCTGGATGCGGGTGCTGCCTACATGCACTGCTTCGAGGACTGCTTGGGCGACCGCAACAGCCGGACACTGACTCGTACACGCCGGGCGCTGTCGGGCAGGACGCTGGAAGGCATCACGCTCTCGGGCCGGCACGAGATGTGGAATGCCGGCGTGATCGGCTTGCCGGCCAGCACGGCAGCCGAGCGGGTGGCGCAGGCCTTGCAGCTGTGCGACGCCATGTGCGCCACCGACTGTCCCCGCCGGCTTATCGAGCAGTTTGCCTTCTCGCTGGCGTTGCAGCAGGGCACGCTGCACTCCTGTCAGGATGTCATCGGCCACTACTGGGGCAACAAGCCGGCCTGGAACCGGCTGATTGCCGGTTTTCTGGCCGAGGCCCGGCTCAAGGACGAGACCGTGGCTCAGGCAGTGGCCCGGGTGGGGCAGGTGGACTGGCGTGCGCTCCCCCTGGAGCACCGGCAGCGACGCTGGGTGCTGCGCCTCAAGGCCGGGATCGACTGGGTGCTGCCTCCCAAGAAGCTGCGCCACTTCACGCCAGGATGATGTCGTAATCTTCCTGCGCGTAGGCAGGCTCCACGTGCAGGGTGATGGGCTTGCCGACGTTCTCGCCCAGAATGGCCAGGTGCGGGCTTTCCTCGTCCAGCAGCAGGTCGATGACCTGCTGCGAGGCCAGGATGCGGAACTCCTTTGGATCGAACTGACGCGCCTCACGGGCGATCTCGCGCATGATCTCGTAGCAGACCGTGCGGGCCGTCTTGATGGTGCCCTTGCCATGGCAGGCCGTGCAGGGCTCGCACAGCATCCGTTCCAGCGAGTCGCGGGTACGCTTGCGGGTCATCTCCACCAGCCCCAGCGAGCTGAAGCCGTTGACGGTGGTTTTGGTGCGGTCCTGCTGCAGCGCGCTGCGCAGGGACTGAAGCACGGTCTCGCGGTGCTCGGCGCTGTGCATGTCGATGAAGTCGACAATGATGATGCCGCCCAGATTGCGCAGCTGCAGCTGACGCGCCAGCGTCTGCGTGGCCTCCAGATTGGTGCGGAACACCGTGTCGTCGAAATTCCGGCCGCTGATGTAGCCGCCCGTGTTCACGTCGATGGTGGTCAGCGCCTCGGTCTGATCGAAGATCAGGTACCCGCCGGACTTCAGCGGCACCCGGCGGGCCAGGGCGCGCTCGACTTCCTCGTCCACCTGGTACAGGTCGAAGAGCGAGCGGCTGCCCTCGTGCAGGCGCAGCTTCTCTTCCAGATTGGGCATGTAGGTCTGGCAGAAGGTGCGCATCGTGGCCAGCGTTTCGGGATCGTCCACGATGATCGACTGCGTGCCCGCCCACGCCATGTCACGCAGCACCCGCTGCGACAGTGGCAGCTCGTGGTAGAGCTGCTCGGGCTGGCGGCTGCCGGCCGGCTTGCCGCTGGCGTTGGCCTGCGCGGCCTCCAGGATCTGTGCCCAGCGCCGGCGCAGGTACTGGATGTCGGCCATCAGCACCTCGTCCTCGGCCCCTTCGGCCACCGTGCGGATGATGAAACCGCCGCCCTCCGACGCCGCTCCGTCGTGCTCCTGGGCCGCCAGCACCTTCACGCGCTCCAGCAGCCGGCTGCGCTCGGCCTCGTCGGTGATGCGCTGTGCAATGCCGATGTGGGGGTCATGCGGCAGATAGACCAGCATCCGCCCGGCAATGCTGATCTGCGTGGTGAGCCGGGCACCCTTGCTGCCGATGGGATCCTTGATGACCTGTACCAGCAGCGGCTGCCCCGGGTACAGGAGCTTCTCGATGGGAGTGGTCTTGTGGCCATCCATCCGGCACTGCCACAGGTCCGTCACATGCAGGAAGGCCGAGCGCTCCAGCCCGATGTCGATGAAGGCCGACTGCATGCCCGGCAGCACCCGATTGACGATGCCGGCATAGATGTTGCCGACCTGCCCGCGACTGGCCTGCCGGTCGAGGTTGAATTCCTTCAGAACCCCCTGCTGGATGAGTGCCACCCGGGTCTCTGGTGAGGTGGTACTGACCAGG
>CAUVLK010000330.1:0-3425 GCA_963552635.1 uncultured Lautropia sp.
GCCCCCTCTCGTCGCTGGCCCTGATGGCCGCCCTGGGCGTCCTGCCTCTGGCCGCAGCTGCCCAGCAAGGCACAGCGGCCGCCAACGCGCCAGCATCCGTGGCGCCTCAGACCGCCGGTCAGCCGATCTCCCAGGCGGCCAGTCAACCCGGCAGTCAGGCCCCCAGCCAAGGCATCGTCCCGTCGTCCGGGGCCAGCCCTGCCGCCGCGTCGGCCGTCACGCCCCCTTCCTCGTCAGCCACCCCATCGGCTGCGGGCTCCCAAGCCGCAGGACAACCTGCCTCTGCCGTGCAACCGGCCGCTTCCGGGCAACCCGCCACATCCGGACAACTTGCGGCCCCCGGGCAAACCACCCCCTCTGGCCGACCCACGGCCTCCGGGCAACCTGCCTACTCCGGTCAGCTCCCGCCCGCTACCGCAGGCACGCCAGCCGCCACTCCGCCAGCGGCCCCGCAGGCCGCCCCTCAGCCGGCGGGTAGTGCACAGCCTGCGCCTTCCCCGGCCGCCAGCAACACGCCGCCGGCCCGACTCCCTTCCACCGGCACACCTCCCACGCAGCCTGCCAACAGTGCCAACCGGCTCCCAGCCGCACCGGACACGGCCGATACCGCCAAGCAGGCCCGCAACTGCTATGTCCCGGATGACCTGCTGTCGGAACCCGGGCGCCTGCCCGGACTGTCGGCCGCACTCGTGCGCGGCAAGGGCGATCTGCTGGTGATCATGCTGGGCTCGGAAAGCACCAATCCCTCACCGGCCCGCCCGGCCAGTGTCCCCAGCAATACGGCCAATTCCGACGCCGGCGGCAGCGTCAGCAGCCGGCTACGCGCCACGCTGGCCGCGGCTGCCCGCAATCCGCTGGCCGAACGGCTGGAAGAACGCCTGATCCAGGATCTGGGCCCCTTGCCCGGTCGCACCGTCCACGTCGAGTCGGTCGGACGGCGCAACAGTACCGTGGCCGAGCAGGCATCACTGATCGGCAAGCAGATACTGCCGCGCAAGCCGGCGCTGGTGATCTGGAACCTGGGGCGCACCGACACCCGCCGGGGTCTGCCACCTGCCAACATGGCGCGCGCCCTGGATCGGGGGCTGGAGCAGCTGCGTCGGCAGCACATCGACACCATCGTGATGGATCCGCCCTACCATCCGCAGTTCGAGGCCTTCTACCGGACCGACGACTATCGCCAGTACATCCGCTGGACGATGAACCTGCACGACCAGCCCTATCTGCATCGCTACGACATGATCGACTACTGGGCGTCAACGGGCCGAATCGACCTGGATTCCGGCGAACCTGACCGCCAGGCCGCCGCCGTGACGTTCACCGAGACCTGCATCGCCTATCAGCTCTCCCGGATGATCGATCGCGGCCTGTCGCGCAAGTGAGGGCCCGGTCTCCCAGGTCCTATCCTCACTCCGGCTCCACCGCGTCCCCCACACGGATCAGGGCATTGTCCGCCCCTTCGGCCACGAAAGCGTGCATCCCGAACAACACGTTGTCTCCGCGCCGATTCAGCCGGTACTCGCGCAACGTGCGGGTGGGCTCCTCCTGAAAGCGGCCGCTGGCCGCATCCAGATTGGGCATCGGGCAACGCGCACAGGGCGCCACCATCTGGAGCACGTATCCTGGTCCGATCAGCCGCGCCATGTCGTCTTCCTCGTGCGGCTGTAATTCATCATCATGAATGACGATGTTCGGTCGGAAACGCGCCATGCCCACCGGCTGCGCACCTCGCGCCACCAGGCGCCGGTTCAGCGCATCCAGCGAACCTTGTGAGACCACCAGCAACGGATAGGCATCCGGCAGCCAGGTCGTCACCTCCCGACCTCCTTCCCAGCGTGGCTTGCAGAGTCGCCGGAAAGTCGGGTCAGCCCGCACCAGCCGTATCGGCTGCCCCAGATACTGGCTCAGCCATTCATTGACCAGCGGCCCTTCCACCAGCGTCTGAACCTCGCTGCGGAACACCGCCGAGCGCAGGCGCGGTGCAGCATCCGCATCAAAGTCGGACACGGGCACCTCGATGTCTGTCCCCATGCCGGGCGCCTCCAGACGTAACACGTCTTCTTCCAGCATCGTCCGGATGAGCGCCATGGCCGGATGTGTACGCTGCGTAACAAAATGTCCATCGGCATCCACCAGCATCCATTGCCTGTCGTGTGCCAGGCCGGTCTCGAGCAGGCTGGCCTCCGACAACCTGATGCCGCCACAGGACTTGACGGGATAGATGAACAGACCGGTCACGATGGCCATCGCCTTACCCAAGCCGGCGGCGCCCTTGAAGCCAATGTCGTTCATGCAAGCCTCCGAATATATTGACAAAGAGCGTCCATAATCATAAATTCAGACGAAAAGCTGTCTGTTCCATAAGGGAAAGCAGGGTTTCCGGGCACGGGTGACCACCTCCGAAGCCCGGTCTTAATAAAGAGAATGATTTGCATCGTTATCAACATCTTCTATCGCGCAAAGGGTCTTGATTTTCATCAAGCACACCCCATGGGCACCCTGCAACAATTCCGCTAGACAGCACAGGGCTGCCATACAAGTTCAGGAATTTTTTCATGAAAGAGTACAAACGACTTTGGGTGATCCTAGCGATCATCATGATCGGTTCGTTTGCGGTGCTCGGTTATTTCGGTAAAGAGGTGTACAACGAACGCCCGCCGATTCCGACCGCATTCGTGAGCGAAGACGGCAAAACTATCTACACCGAGGAAGACATCTATGCCGGCCAGACCGCCTGGCAATCCATCGGCGGCATGTCCGTGGGCTCGGTCTGGGGTCACGGCGCCTACCAGGCACCGGACTGGACGGCGGACTGGCTGCACCGCGAAGTGCTGAACTGGCTGGACCAGCAGGCCCAGCGCCAGTATGGCAAGAGCTTCGAACAGCTGTCCGAGCGCGACAAGGCCACGCTGAGCTACGACTCGAAGGTTGCGTTCCGCACCAACACCTTCGACAAGGCGACCAACAAGGTCACGCTGTCGGAAGATCGCATCCGCTCCATCCAGAGCGTCGCGGCCTACTACGACAAGCTGTTCAGCGACGACCCGGCCTTCCATAAGCTGCGCTCCTCCTACGCCATGAAGGAGAACACGCTGCCTGATCCCGAGCTGCGCTCGAAGATGGCTGCCTTCTTCTTCTGGTCGGCCTGGGCAGCGTCCACCAACCGTCCAGGACTGGATGTCACCTACACCAACAACTGGCCGCATGAGCCTCTGATCGGCAACGAACCCACGCCCGAGAACGTGATCTGGTCGATCGCCTCGGTCGTGACGCTGATCTTCGGTATCGGCCTCATCATCTGGGTCTGGGCCTTCTTCACCCACCAGCAGCACATCGAGGTCGAGGCTCCCAAGGCCGACCCGCTGTCGCTGATCAAGCTCACCCCCTCGCAGAAGGCACTCGGCAAGTATCTGCTGGTCGTGGCC
>CAUVLK010000331.1:0-3415 GCA_963552635.1 uncultured Lautropia sp.
AAGGATCTGTGTCATGCGTTCAATCAGCTGAGACCGTCCGAAACCGAGAAACAGGTGGCCGCGATGAAGACGTTACTGGGCAAGACGCGCGGGAATTTCTGCATCGTCGCGCCGTTCTGGTGCGATTACGGCTACAACATCGAAATCGGCGAGAACTTCTTTGCCAACCACAATACCGTGATTCTGGATGGTGCCAAGGTGGTGTTCGGCGACAACGTGTTCATCGCCCCGAATTGCGGCTTTCACACCGCCGGCCACCCGATAGACAGTGCGCGGCGCAACCAGGGGCTGGAATACGCCCATCCGATCGTGGTCGGTGACAATGTCTGGTTCGGTGCCGGCGTGCAGGTGATGCCGGGTGTCAGCATCGGCAGCAATGTGGTGATCGGCAGCGGCAGCGTCGTGACCAGAGACATTCCCGACAACGTGGTGGCGGCAGGCGTGCCGTGCAAGGTCATCCGTCCGATCACCGAGGCGGATGGGAACAACCAGCACCGCTACAGCGGGAGGCAGTGACAAAACGGCGTGTTCTGAACGGAAACCCGACCGTATACCGCCGCAGATTGAGCCGGAGGCACGCATAGGAAGACGGAGTCGTCTCGCCCCTAGAGCCAGGCCGTAACTGGGCGTAACACGTAATGGGCTGGGGAGGGGCTATTCTGGCAGACCGTTTGGCAGCCCGATAGTTACCGGGGCGTAGCTGGCGTATCACCGACGCGTCATCATGCCTGCCTGCCCACACGGTGTCTGTCAAGATAGATGTCGCCATAAACGGGTTCAGACCTATGCAGCTGGTCTGTCCTTCTCGCGCTTGTTGAGCCAGACCTCGGCAGGCTCCTTCCTGCGCCGCACGCCCTGGCTCCAGCGCTCCGGATGCTTTTGGCGTGCCGCCTCGTAGACCTGACGCCGCCGCGCCAGTACCTGAGCACTCTGGCCGTTATGGCGCTGATTCGGGGTCACGTAGCCGATCTCCCGATGGTGGTGCTCGTCGTTGTACCAGCTCACGAAACGGTGGCACCATTGCCGGGCCTCCTCAAGCCCGATCAGCCCTGTGCCGGCCGCCAGTTATGCGGCAGCAACTCACCAATGTCCTTGTGCTTTGTTATCGGCAGACGCGTGAGCACATCCTTCAGGTAGGCGTACGGGTCATGCCCGTTGAGCACGGCCGACTGGATCAGACTCATGACGGCAGCCGCACGCTGGCCGGCCCGCAGTGATCCGGCAAAGAGCCAGTTCTTGCGGCCCAGCGGCACCGGGCGCACGAGGTTCTCGCAGTGATTGTTGTCGATCACCGCGTGGCCGTCGTCCACATAGCGTGTCAGGGCCTGCCAACGTCTGAGGCTGTAGTCGATGGCGTTGGCAATGGCGGTGCCGGGTGGCACGAGTTCGCGCTGCTGCTTGAGCCACCCATGCAGCGCGTCCAGAATCGGTACGGCGCGCTTCTGTCGCAGCCTTCGCCGATCGTCGGTCTTGAGCCGCCCGGCCTTGCGCTCAATGTGGTACAGCGCCTTGATGCTGTCCAGGGCGTGCCCAGCTACCGGGCTTTTGTTGCTGGCAAAGACCTCGAAGAACTTGCGCCGGGCGTGCGCCATGCAGCCCAGTTCGGTGATCCCCTGGGCAAAGCAGGCCTTGTAGCCAGCGTAGTCATCGCAGATCAGCTTGCCTTGCCAGTCGCCCAGGAAAGTGCGGCAGTGTTGGCCCGAGCGGCTCTCGGTCAGATCGTAGACCACGGCCTTGAGATCATCGTACCGGGTGCTGGCATATACCCACAGGTAGGCGCGATGCGAGCCCGCCTTGTCCTTTCTATGCTTGAGCACCTGCAGTGCGGTCTCGTCAGCGTGCAGGATATCGCACTTCATCAGCTCGGCCTTCAGGGCATCGACCAGCGGCTGCAGCTGCACGCCGCACTGGCCCACCCGGTCGCTGAGCGTGGAGATGGGCAGCGTCACACCCTGCCGGGCGTAGATGCCCTGCAGGCGGTTCAGGGGCAGGTGATCGCCGAACTTGGACACCAGCACATGGGCCAGCAGCCCTGGGGTGGCGATGCCCTTGTCGATGACGTGAGGCGGCATCTCCTTCTGGGTGATGCGCTCACACTGGCGACACAGCCGCGGCCCCGCAGGTGGCGCTCGACCGAGAAGACGCCGGGCACGTATTCGAGTTTCTCGGTGGCGTCCTCGCCGATGCGTTCGAGCCGGCAGCCGCACACGCAGTTCAAATCTTCGGGGTCATGACGGATCTCGATGCGCGGCAGTGTCTCGGGCAGCGGCAGGCGTCGGGGCTGGCGCGCTCCCGGGGCCTGCTTCGGGGTAACGATGCGCTCAAGCTCGGCCTCGATGGCCGCAGCATCAGCCAGGGTGTCTTCCTCGAAGAGGCGGAACTGGGTGGCATCAAGCTGCTCGCTGATGCGCCCGAAGCGAATCCGGCGCAGATAACCCAGCTCGAACTGGAGCTTGTCGACCAGGATGTCGCGCGTGCGGATCGCTTCGTCTTTTGCGCGGAGCTGCTCGTCGCGCACGTGCAGCTGCTGCATCAGCTCGGCAGCCAGGCTGCGCAGCTGATGCTCATCAAGACTTACAAGATCGGCGGCATCGTTCATGCCCGGCAGTGTGCCAGAAACCGTGGCCAGGCGTATTGCCGCACTGTCGTGTCTGTGTGATCTGCAAGGCTGCAGCCTCGGGTGACGGCTGCGCCCCGGTGCTGCTGCTGTACACCGTGGTGACGGCTACAGCCAACTACCGCTACACCACCGAGATCGCCCCTTGCGATCCCACCCGTTGCCAGGCAATGCCCAGCACCAGCGCCTGGAACTGTTCGGCATCGAGCTGAAAGTGTGCCTGCTGGCCTGCAGCCGCCCAGACAAAGCGTCCCCGGTTGAGCCGGCGCAGCGCTACCCAGACACCCACACCATCATGCACCAGGACCTTCATGCGCGTGGCGCGCCGGTTGGCAAAGCAGTACGCCTGATGCGGCTGGGCGCTGCCGAACACCTCGATGATCCGTGCCAGTATCCGGTCGGCACCGCTGCGCATGTCCAGTGCCTCGGTGGCCAGCCAGATCCGATCGACCCGGATCATGACAGCAGTGCCGACAGCCGCGCCCCGCACTCACGGGCAGCATGGGCCGGCCATTCGATCGTCAGCTGCTGGGCATCGCGCCGGATCTTGATGCGGATGTGGCTGCCGGCTTCGGTGCGGCCACTGACCCTGGCCGGTATATCGATCGGGATGAAGGCGTATTGCCGTGGCCAGGGAGACTGCTGCATGTCGGCAGCAACACCCGGTGCTGGATCACCGGAGGCATCAAGCGGCCCGGCCTCTTCAAGCCAGCGCCGCAGGGTCGGCACAGAGACGCCGTTCTCCTGGGCCACGGCAGCGAGCACAACACCCGGCTGGCTGCATTGCTCGATGAGCCG
>CAUVLK010000332.1:0-3415 GCA_963552635.1 uncultured Lautropia sp.
CAAACACAAGGGGCTGCTGGGCATCAGCTACACCCAGGACGCCTGGCAGGCCGGCTTCGAGGGCGAATTCCTGTCCTCGCAGTATGCCGACAACGCGAACACCGTGGCCGAGAGTGCCGACGGCAGCACGGGTCGCATCCCCGGCTATGGCACCTGGAACCTGCGGGGTTCCTATGACTTCGGGCCGTCGCTGCACCACCTGAAGATCGGTGCTGGCATCAAGAACATCTTTGGCCGCGAGTTCTATACCCGCTCGTACGACGACAACAACAAGGGCAAGTACCTGGGTCAGCCGCGCACGGTCTACGTGCAGGCTTCCATCCGGTTCTGACACGTTCTGACGCGCTCATGACATCCTGATCGATGTCACATGAAAAAGCGGCCTTCGGGCCGCTTTTTTGTGGGGCGTCCCTCATCGAAGTCATTGCCATGGGCGTGACATGCCGCACAAAGTTACACCCGTGCCACAGCCCATCCACCGCACTCTGATATGCTGCCGCGCTCCAGCAACCATACAAGGAGCCCACCATGGGTTGGTTTTCCAGCAAGAGCGATCCCAAGTTCTTCCTCTCCACCGTTCCTCCCGAACCCGGTCGCGTCAGTGAGTACCTGGGCATCGTCAGCGGTGAAGCCGTGATCGGTGCCAACCTGTTCCGCGACATGTTCGCTGCCGTGCGCGACGTGGTGGGCGGCCGTGCCGGTGGTTATGAACGGGCGCTGGCCGGTGCACGTCAGTCTGCCCTGGACGAGATGGTGGCCGCCGCGCGCGAGAAGGGTGCCAACGGCATCGTCGGCATCGACTTCGATTACGAAGTGATGGGCGAAACCAACGGCATGATGATGGTGGCCGTCAGCGGTACCGCCGTGAAGATCGCCTGATCGGCCGAGCCGTTCCCCAAAAAGGAAGCGCCCCGAACCGGGGCGCTTTTTCTTTTACCGGGCGCGCGGCAGCAAGCGCCCTTGGCCTGACTTCATTTCACGGACGGCTTGGGTCCCAGCTTGACTTCCATCTTCGGCCGGATGACCGGACCCTTTCCGGGCACCTTGTCGATGCGGGGACGGATCAGCATCGGCACGAAGCGCCACAGGTAGACGCTGAAGGCCACGATCCAGGCAGTGCCTGCCGCGTGCAGTGTCGGAGTGTTGAAGGGCGCCGGCAAGGCCAGCGCCAGCAGGCGCAGGATGGCCGAGGCCAGCACCAGCCAGTAGCACAGCACCATGTAGCGGTCGGTCTGCAGCGGCCGGCCCAGGTGGCCCAGCGCGGTGCGGGTGACCATGCCGATGATCAGCAGCGAGAAGCCGGCAATGCCGATGATGTGCACGGCCCAGACCTGGCGCTCGGCAAGGCCCGCCATCTGCGCAGCCGCCACCACCAGCCCGATGCCCAGGCCCGCATAGCCGGCATACAGGATCCACAGGATGGGCTTGTGCAGCACGGCCCGGGGCTTCCAGCTGATGACCTGCCAGAGTGCAATGAAACCTGAGGCAGCCAGGAAGAGGGCGGCGAGCACCTGCCATTGCAGCAGGGAAAAGACGATGGCTGCCATGCCGGCTGCCAGCTGCCAGTGGCCGCTTTCCAGGTGCTTGGGAATGTCGAGCCCGGCCACCGCGCGTGAGGCGAAGAACGGCGTGACGCGGCGAGCCACCAGCAGGGCAATGACGGCCATGGCCAGCATGCCGGTCCGGAAGAAGCCCATGATGCGCTCGTAGTCGCCTTCCTCCACCGCCAGCAGAAACATCAGGTTGGCCACGCCCATCAGCAGCAGCATCGGGGGAATGCCGTAGTTGCGCTGGCTCTGGGCACGATAGATGCTGTGTGACATCGCCACGGCGCCCCAGCCGAAGAACAGGCTCTCGGCCACGACACCCACCCAGAAGGCAGCGTCGGCCGGCACCAGATAGGCGATGCGGGCGAGGATCCAGAACAGGCAGCAGATGGCCAGCGCGCGCCCCTTGATGGGCGTGATGCCCGTCCAGGTGGCACCGGCGGTGAACAGGAAGCCTACCGCGATGGTGATGATGAAGCCCCAGAGCATTTCATGGGCGTGCCAGAACACGCCACCCAGCGTGCCCTGCAGCATGCTTGGGAAGTACACCCACAGCAACACGCCCATGATGGCCCAGAAGCAGCCGAGGGAGTAGAGCGGGCGGAAACCGAGTTCCAGAAAGGCGGCCCATTGCGGGCGCGCGGAGGTGGGAGCGGGTTCTTCGATCGAGAGCAACATGGAGCAAGGCCGTGTCGGGATGCGGATTGTTCCGTGCATGGTAGAGCGCACGGA
This sequence comes from uncultured Lautropia sp., assembly GCA_963552635.1. Taxonomy (GTDB): domain Bacteria; phylum Pseudomonadota; class Gammaproteobacteria; order Burkholderiales; family Burkholderiaceae_E; genus Lautropia. Next base: position 2,280 of record CAUVLK010000332.1, read on the forward strand.
ACGGGCGGGCATTGATTTTTGTCGAGCCTGATCAGGTACCCTCGGGATGCAGGGACATACCCGGGATGCCAGGAGCGGGTCGATCTGGTAGGCTGACGCTCTGCAGCAATTTCCCCATTCAAGAACCAAGGAGAGACGACGTGCAGGTGATCGTGATGGGCGCCGGAGTCGTGGGCGTGACCACGGCCTGGTATCTGCACCAGGCAGGCCATGAGGTGACGGTACTGGAGCGCAACGGGGGGGCTGCCTGCGAGACGAGCTTCGGCAATGGTGGGCAGATCTCGGTCAGCCACGCTGAACCCTGGGCCAACCCGTCGGCCCCCCTGAAGCTGCTGAAATGGCTGGGGCGGGAAGATGCTCCGCTGCTCTTCCGGTTGCGGGCCGACCCGGCGCAGTGGCGCTGGGGCCTGCAGTTCCTGCGCGAGTGTTCGTCCGAGCGCACCCGCCACAACATGCTCCAGCTCATCAACCTGGGCACCTACAGCCGTGGCAGCCTGCAGGCGCTGCGTGAGGAGACGGGCATCCAGTATGACCACCTCACGAAGGGGATCATGCACTTCTACACCAGCCAGAAGGATTTCGACGAGGCGCTGGAGCCGGCACGGATCATGCAGGAGATGGGCGTGGTGCGCGAGATCATCACGCCTGACCGCGTGGTCGAGATCGAGCCGGCCCTGGCCTCGGCACGCAACCAGCTGGCAGGCGCCACCTTCACGCCGGCCGACGAATCCGGTGACGTCAACCTGTTCACCACCCGCCTGGCAGCCCTGGCGGCCGAGAAGGGCGTGAAGTTCCGCTACGGCGTGCGCATCCAGAAGCTGCTGGTGGCCGGCGGCGAGATGCAGGGCGTGGAGCTGGCCGACGAGCATGGCCAGTACGAAGTGGCCAAGGCCGATGCCTACGTGCTGGCGCTGGGCAGCTTCAGCGCAGGGCTGGCGCGTGACGTCGGCATCCGCCTGGACATCTATCCGGCCAAGGGCTATTCGGCCACGCTGCCGGTGCTGGACCCGGCCAGGGCCCTGCAGGTCAGCCTGACCGATGACGAGTACAAGCTTGTGTATTCGCGCTTTGGCAACCGGCTGCGGGTGGCCGGTACGGCCGAGCTGAACGGCTACGGCATGGCGCTGAACCCGGTG
>CAUVLK010000333.1:0-3413 GCA_963552635.1 uncultured Lautropia sp.
GGTCCTCGGGCTTGAGGAGGTTCCCCGAGGACACGCCGATGAGCACGTCCGCGCCATGACATGCCCAGTCCCGCCGTGCCCAGGGCGATGCCGAAGTAGCTCAATGGAATGGGGAAGGGTTTCGCAGCGGGCGTGTCGGCCATGGTGTCGGTTGGAAAGAGGAAAAGGGGGCATTTTCCGTCTTCCCGGCAGGCAGGTCCATGACCGCGGCGACTTGTGGTCAATAGAGCGTCTTCAGCGCATCCCAGCCCGTCTTCAATATCAGTGCCCCCACCACCAGGATGAAGGCATGGCGCACGAAGCCCGCGCCGTAGCGCAGTGCCAGCCGGGAGCCGATGAGCGCGCCGGCCACGTTGGCCACCGCCATGGCGGCGCCGACCTGCCACCAGACATGGCCCGTACTGGCAAAGAGTCCCAGTGCCGACAGGTTGGTGGCCATGTTCAGTACCTTGGCGTTGGCCGAGGCCTGCAGGAAATCATGTCCCAGTATCCGCACGAACAGGAAGACGAAAAAGCTGCCGGTGCCGGGGCCGAAGAAACCGTCATAGAAGCCGATCACCAGCGCGGTGATCCCCATCAGCAGCGTCTCGATGCGCTCTGTGTGCAGATTCCGGGCCTCGGTGCCCAGATCCTTGCGGCGCAGCGTGTAGGCCAGCACGCCCAGCAGCACGAGCGGCAGCAGCCGGCGCAGGAAGCCGGGGTCGACCTGGGTGACCGTCCAGGCTCCCAGCAGGCTGCCCAGTATCGCGCAGCCGAAGGCTGGCAGCAGCACGGGCCAGCGCAGTCGCACCCGTTGTCCGTACTGCCAGGCGGACATGCCCGTGCCCCAGACGGCGGCGCTCTTGTTGGTGCCGAAGAGTGTGGCCGGTGAGGCGTCCGGGAAGGTGGTGAACAGGGCGGGGATCAGGATCAGGCCGCCACCACCGACAATGGCATCCACCAGGCCGGCGGCAAAGGAGGCGAGCGTGACGATCAGCCATTCCACGATGCGAGATTCAGGAGGCGAGGGAAAGAAAACGGGTTGGAGAGGCTAACACACACGGTGTCACAGCTGGATTTACTTCCGGAACGATCGGACACGCATTGATGCAGGTGTTGCTCCTTCCCTTCATTGGAGAGCCCCGAACTATCGGGGGAGGGGCCGGTAGAAAGGCCCATCATTGCTATCAGGGGGCGTGCCGGCGGTGTGGCGTACCCGTATAATCCCCGCCTTCAGTCCAAGAGTCAGTCAGTCGGAGAGCCCCCCGATGCGTGAAGCGCGTTTCGCAGTTCGTCGTCCGTTTCTCAGAATGGCAGCCGCAACGGCCGTGGCCACCAGTGGCCTGCTGGCCGCATCGCTGGCCTTTGCCGATGAGCCGCCTGCCGTCAACGTCGTCACCATCGTCGACCACCAGGCACTGGACGCCTTTCGCGATGGCGCGGCCGAAGCCCTGAAGGAGGCCGGCTACGAATCCGGCAAGACGCTGGACTGGACCTTCCAGAGCGCCCAGGGCAACAGCGGCACCGTGGCCCAGATCGCCCGCAAGTTCGTGGGCAGCCAGCCTGCGGCCATCCTGGCCATCAGCACCCCGGCCGCACAGGCCGTGGTGGCGGCCACCAGGCAGATTCCGGTGGTCTACGGCGCCGTCACTGACCCGGTCGCGGCCCAGCTCGTCAAGACCATGGGCCCGTCGGGCACCAACGTCACCGGCGTCTCCGATCGCCTGGAGCCCGGCCGGCAGGTCGAGCTCATCCGCAAGATCGTTCCCTCCGTCAAGACGGTCGGCATGATCTACAACCCGGCCGAGGCCAATTCCAAGGTCGCCGTGAACGAGATGAAGGCAGCGCTGTCCAAGGCCGGCATCGAGCTCGTCGAGGCTGCAGCCCCCCGTTCGGTCGATGTGGGGCAGGCGGCGCGCCGGCTGGTGGGCAAGGTCGATCTCATCTACACCGGTACCGACAACAACGTGGTCGCTGCCTATGAAGCGGTGGCCAAGGTGGGCAATGACGCGAAGATCCCGCTGGTGGCGGCCGATACTGGCAGCATCCGGCGCGGTGCCCTGGCGGTGCTCAGTGTCGACTACCGTGATCTGGGCAAGCAGGCCGGCAAGCAGATCGTGCGCATCCTGAAGGGCGAGAAGCCCGGTGACATGGCCAGCGAGACCAGCGAGAACCTGGTGCTCATCCTCAATCTCGAGGCCGCTCGCAAGCAGGGTGTCGAGCTGTCGGCACAGCTGCAGTCCGAGGCCTCCGAGATCCTGGGGCGCTGACCGTGTCCTTCTATACCCTGTGGGGGTCGCTGGAGATCGGCCTGGTCTTCAGCCTGGTGGCCCTGGGCGTGTTCATCACCTTTCGGGTCCTGAATTTCCCGGACCTGACTGTCGACGGCTCGTTCCCGCTGGGCGCGGCCACGGCCGCCATCCTCATCTCCACCGGCCACAACCCCTTCCTGGCCACCGGTGCCGGCATGCTGGCCGGGGCTGTGGCCGGTCTGGTCACGGGCTGGCTCAACGTCCGGCTCCGCATCATGGACCTGCTGGCCGGCATCCTGGTGATGATCGCACTCTACTCCATCAACCTGCGCGTGATGGGGGGGCCCAACGTGCCGCTCATCTCCGAGCCCACGGTCTTTTCCTTCCTGCCTGGCTGGCTGCCTGACTACGTCGAGCGCCCGCTGGCCATGCTGGTGCTGGTGGTGGCACTCAAGCTGCTGCTGGATTGCTTCTTTGCCTCCCAGCTGGGGCTGGCGCTGCGTGCCACGGGCGCCAATGGCCGCATGGCGCGAGCCCAGGGGGTCAACACCGGCAATGCCGTGCTCCTGGGCATGGCCATCTCCAACGCGCTGGTGGGCCTGGCGGGGGCGCTGTTTGCCCAGAGCCAGGGCGGCGCCGACATCTCCATGGGCATCGGCACCATCGTCATCGGCCTGGCGGCCGTCATCGTCGGTGAAGGCATCCTGCCGGCGCGGCGCATCGTCTGGACCACGCTGGCCGTCGTGCTGGGGGCAGTCCTGTACCGCCTGGTCATCGCCATCGCCCTCAACAGCGACTTCATCGGCCTGGAAGCCCAGGACCTGAACCTGATCACGGCCATCCTGGTGGGGGCCGCGCTGGTGCTGCCGCGCGCCTTCTCCCGCCGCAAGCCGGGCCGTCGCACGACCAAGGCAGGCTGACATCACCATGCTAGACGCCCAGGATCTGCACATCACCTTCAACCCCGGTACCCCCATCGAGAACCCGGTGCTGCGGGGCATGACCCTGTCCATCCCCGAAGGGGAGTTCGTCTCGGTGATCGGCTCCAACGGGGCCGGAAAATCCACCTTCCTCAATGCCATCGCCGGCGATCTGCGAGTCGATAGCGGCACCATCCGGATCAACCACGAGGATGTCACACGCCTGCCTACCTGGGACAGGTCCGAGCGCGTGGCCCGGGTT
>CAUVLK010000334.1:0-3406 GCA_963552635.1 uncultured Lautropia sp.
GGACTATTCTTGCACCTTTTCACGCAGGAGACTCACTATCAACCTTTCGGGTTTCCTTCCTCCCCCAGGTACAACGTACCTGTTTCCTCCTGGGCCGGCAGGCTGGCCGCCCAGCGCGCCAGCTCGTCCTGCTGTGCCCGCAGGGCAGCCCGGTCGGCCCGGCGCTGCGCACGGCGTTCGACAAAGAAACGCTGCAGCAGTTTCCCGCACTCATCGGCCAGCAGCCCACCCTGCACCACGGTCTGGTGATTGAGCCGCCCCTCGGCCGGCAGGTCCAGCACCCCGCCGCACACGCCGGTCTTGGGGTCCGGGGCGCCGAACACCACCCGGCTGATGCGGGCATGCAGCATCGCGCCCAGGCACATCATGCACGGCTCCAGCGTCACATAGAGCGTGGACTCGCCCACCCGATAGTTGCCCAGCTGCTCGGCCGCCATCCGCAAGGTACGGATCTCAGCATGCGCCGTCGGATCGTGGCTGCCGATCGGATGGTTGTAGCCGGTGGCGATCACCTGCCCCGCCTTCACCAGCACGGCACCCACGGGCACTTCACCATGCAGCTGCGCATTCAGTGCCTGGTCCATCGCCAGGCGCATCATGGCATGATCAAGCTCGCTGAACGACGCCTCCGGCGCGGGCAGCGATCCCTCGTCCGTCTCGTCCATCACACCCCACCAGCCGCCTGCACGCAACCAGCCTTGCCATCACGCAGCCATGGCCGCGTGCTGGCCACGATGTCGTCAGCCAACTGGACCACCTGCCGCTGCATGCCCGCCACCAGCGCATCCACATCATCGGCCTTCACGTGCTCGTAGCCCTGGTAACGGCAGCTCAGCATTCGCGGGCCGGCCGACGACGCATTGTCCTCGGCCGCGTCCGTGTCGTCCGACGCATCCGTGCGGCGCAGCCGCCAGTCCACCAGTGCGTCCACGTCACCGGAGCGGCTGGCATCGAAACGGTAGACCTGCAGCGACAGCCGCAGCTGCGCGGGTTGGGCGCCTGCCGCAGCCGAGGACGCTGCAGCCACGGCCAGCCGGGCGCCCAGCGCATCACGCAGCGCATCGGCAAAGGGCGCATCCCAGCGGTTGTTCTCCAGGAGCGTCACCGACGTGGCCCATGCCGGGGTACCCGACGAGCTGCCCCCCGCTTGCCCGGTGCCTGCCCTGCCTGCGGCCGAATCCTCCGTGCCGGAGCCATCGGTACCCCGGCCCGAGACCACGATGTCCACGCGGTTCAACCGCTCCGGCACATCGACCGTCCCGATCCGGTAGCGCAGGTCAGGCTGTGCGCGGTTGCCATTGCCCGGCGCATCCATGGCCGACAGCGTATGGAAATGCACCGGCGGCGAACTGGCGCAGGCCGCCAGAGACAGGGCCAGCGCCGGTACCACCGACTTGAAGACAGCACGCATGATCATCCGTTCCTCTTGAAAGAAATCAGTTGCCCGTCTTGCCCCGCAGCAGGCTCTCCGGGTGACGCTCCAGGTAGTCGGTCAGACGCCGCAGCGAATCGGCTGCCTTCGAGACCGAACGCAGCGTCTGCTGCAGCTCTTCCTGCGTCGGCGAATCACTGGCCAGCGTCCGATTGGCCGAGACCAGCGTGCGGTCCGCCGAATCCAGCGTCTTCTTCAGGCTCCGGATGGTGCCCATCAGCTGCGGCGCCAGATTGTCGTTGAGCCCCTTGACGGTCTTCTCGGCCGCATTGACCGTGCGCCGCATGCCTGCCAGCGTCCGCTGCAGGTCACGCCCGATCTGATCGAACGGCACCTTGTTGATCTTGGCCAGGATCTCGGCAATCTGCTGCTGGAACTCGTCCAGCGAATTGCCCACCGTCGGCAGTTCCATCAGGTCACCCTGCACACTGCGCATCTCGGCCGGCTTGGCCTGCGGGAAGAAGTCCAGCGAAACATACAGCTGGCCCGTCAGCAGGTTGCCGGTGCGCAACTGCGCCCGCAGCCCGCGCTTGACCATGTTCTGCAGCCAGCGATTGCCCTCTTCCTTGAGCTCCTTCTGCGTCATGCCGGCGCCCAGGGGCCCCTGGGCCTGCAGCCCGCGGCCTCGCTTCATGCGGTCGGAAAACACCTCGATCAGCACCGGCATGTGAATCTCGTTGGTGTTCTCGTCCACCACGGCGTCGATGGCCCGGACCTGGCCCAGCTCCACCCCCCGGAAGTCCACGATGGCCCCCACCTGCAGTCCCCGCAGCGACTGGTCGAAGTTCAGCACCAGGAAGCGCGACGGCCCGTCAGGCTTCTTCATGGCATCCGCCTCGCTGCCGGCCAGCGTGAAGGCGGTATGCTCGTTGGCCGCATCGCCCTTGCCCTCGATGGGCGAGGCAAAGGCAATACCGCCCAGCACCACCGTCAGCAGCGACTGCGTGCGGACCGACACTCCACTGGAATCCAGCTTCGCCTCCACGCCGCTGGCTTCCCAGAAGCGCGAGTTCGTGCCCACGAAGCGGTCATAGGGGCTGTTCACGAAGATGTCGATCGCCACCCGGTCACCCGACTCGTCCAGCGAATACCCGGTCACGCGCCCCACCGTCACCCGCCTGTAGAGCACCGGCGACCCGATGTCCAGCGACCCCAGATCCTTGGCCCGCAGGCGGAACTGGCTGCCCGCCTCGTCGTACTTCAGCGGCGGCGGACTCTCCAGCCCCTCGAAGGTCGAGACCATCTCGGCCGACTTGCCGGCATCCACGCCGATGTAGGCCCCCGACAGCAGCGTGCCCAGGCCCGACACCCCGGAGATATCGGCGCGCGGCCGCACGACCCAGTAGCGCGAGTCCCTGGCCCGGAAGGCCCCGGCCTTGCGATTCAGCTCGATGTCCACTTCCACATGCGAGCGGTCATCGGCCAGCTCGATGGACTTGATCTGGCCCACCTCCACGTCCTTGTAGCGCAGCTTGGTCTTGCCGGCCTCCAGACCCTCGGCCGTCTTGAAACTGACCGTGATCGTGGGGCCATGCTGCGTCATCTGGCGATAGGTGAGGATGGCCCCCACCAGCGCCGCCAGCAGCGGCAGCAGCCAGATCAGCGACGGCAGCCAGCGATAGCGCCGGTCTTCCACCGCCGCCTCGGGCACCAGCACATCGTCGTGATAGCCGCCGGCAGCCCCCTGCGCCTGTCCCTGGCCAGTCCCGGCCGCCGTCACGGGGCGCCCCTGCGCGCCAGATCGTTCCTCGTTGCTCATCCGTCAACCCTTGTCCACACCATGGCACCCGCCGAAGGCCAGCACCGATTGCTCCATCTATCCCGCACGCCCCGAAACCACGCCCGGGTTCGCACGCCGGCGCCTGCGGCCGAACAGCAGCCCGGGCCGGAAACGCGCATCCCAGGCCCGTCGCGCATCGAAACTCATCGTCGCCAGCATCGTCAGCACCACCACCGCCCCGAAGGCGGCAATGC
>CAUVLK010000335.1:0-3402 GCA_963552635.1 uncultured Lautropia sp.
CCAGCAGGCCCACCATCGAGCCCTGCACCATGAAGATGGACAGGATGGAGCGCGATGAGGCACCCAGCGTGCGCAGGATGGCGATGTCGGCCCGCTTGTCAGTCACGGTCATCACCAGCATGGACACCAGGTTGAACGCGGCCACCGCGATGATCAGCGCCAGGATGATGAACATCATGCGCTTTTCCACCTGCACGGCCGCGAACCACACCCGGTTCTCCAGCGACCAGTCACGTACCTGGTAGCCGTCCCCCAGCTCGGCGCCCAGCTGCTGGCCGATCTCGGGAGCCCGCTGCATGTCGTCCAGCCGCAGCCGCAGGCCCATGGCGCCACCGGTGCGGAAGAAGGTGGCGGCATCGTCCAGGTTGGCCAGGATCAGCGTGCTGTCGTACTCATAGTGGCCGGACTCGAAGATGCCGCGCACGGTGAACTGCTTCATCCGCGGCACCACGCCGGCCGGGCTGACCGTGCCCTGCGGTGCGATCAGCGCCAGCCGATCGCCCTCGATCAGGCCCAGCTGGTTGGCCAGCACCCGCCCGATGACGATGCCGAAGCTGCCCGGCGTGAGTGCGGAGAGGCTTCCTTCGACCACCTGCCCCGCCATGTCGGAGACCTGCGGCTCGATGGCCGGCACGATGCCCCGCACCATCGCACCACGCACCGTCTGGTTTCGGGAGATGACGACCTGCCCGGACACGAAGGGAGCGGCCCCCGTGACGTGGTCGTGGCCACGCAGCTTCTCGGCCAGTGGCTGCCAGTTCAGCGGGCCATCGACGTGGTAGACCTCCACATGCGAGAGCACCGACAGCATCCGGTCACGGACTTCCTTCTGGAAGCCGTTCATCACCGACATGACGATGATGAGCGCCGCCACGCCCAGCGCGATGCCGGCCACCGACAGCGCCGAGATGAAGGAAATGAAGCCGTTCTTCTTGCCTGCGCGCTTGCCACTGCGGGTGTAGCGCAGGCCGACGAACCATTCAAAGGGTGAAAGCAACGGGGAAACTCCGGAATGAAACGGGGGTTGCCTGGAAGGCGTGGACAGACATTCAGGCCTGCCCCGGTCTTCCAGGGCACCGGGACTGGCAGTTTGCCACAGCTGGCGCTTCCGCACGCAGGCACCACGTCCCGGCCGGGGCGCACGCATGAGGCCAGCCATCGATGCCCCTACAATAGCGGCGTGAACGCCACACTGCCCTCCATCACCCTGGCACCGGGTGGTGCCGAGAAGACTACAACCGTTGAACACCCGCGGCTTCGCCTGCTGCCCGGCGCCCTGCTGCCCGCCCACTGGCTGGGGGGCGGCCTGCTGCACGACCAACTGCCCGGCATCCGCCAGGCCCTGGCCGAAGGACGGCTACGCCTGCGGACACTGCCGTTGACCGCACCGGCTGACAGCGACTGGGCCCATGACCGCTGGCTGCGCGGGCATCCGGCGCTGGCAGCGTCTTCGGTACCGGCCGGTGCCGCTGCGGCCGTGCGCGCCTTCGCCACGGCGCAGGCCTCCGTCCCGACGGACCGTGCCCCGGCAGCGCCAGCAGCCCTGCAGCCATCGGCAGACGCGCCATCCACGACCGCAACGCCCGGCTGGCTGCTGCAACCCGTCACCTTCCGGCTGACCACCGACCGGATGATGCTGGACCCCACCCCGCAGCGGGCGGTGGATGCCGCCATGGCGGAACGGATGATCCAGGCCATCGCCCCGTTGCTGGCCGATGAGGGGCTGGAGATCGAGATGCAGACGCCGACCCGCTGGCTGCTGCACCCACGGACGGGGGCTGCGGGCTGGCAGCTTGCCTGCACGCCGATCGAGGCCGTGGGCGAGGCGCATATCGACGTGCTGATGCCACAAGGGCCGGATGCCAAGCGCTTTCTGCGTCTGCTGAATGAAGTGCAGATGAGCTGGAACCTGCTGACGCTGAACGAGCCGCAGGATCTGCCCATCAACGCCATCTGGCCCAGCGGTCCGGCCCATGCTCCGGCGGTCGACGCCACGCGTGACCTGCTGGCCCGAGGCCTGGTGGTGGATGAGCGCTTTCTGGCGGCTCGGTTGGCACAGGACCTGTCCGCCTGGCTGGACGCCCTGCCCGCGCTGGATGCCTGGTTTGCCGACAACCCGACCGGCTTTGCCTGCCTGCTGGCCGGTGAGCACGGTCTGCACTGGCTGCATGCCCCGAACATGCCCGACGAGACCCTGCAACTGGTGGGCCTGATGCCCCAGTCGGGCGCCCCTGCCAGGTCCGCTGCAGAACGTGGCGCAGCAAGCCCCGTTCACGGCATGGCAGGCTCCGCGCCCCATGCGGCCTCGGAACGCCCAGGACGCACGGCAGCCCCCGTTGCCGAAGGCGAACGGCCCGGCTGGCTGGCTCGCCTGGGCAACCGCCTGCGGGCATGGCGGGGTCGTTCACCCAACGCCCAGGGACATGCCGGCAGCCAGAACGGCACCGCTTCACAGGGCTTGCCCTCTGCCGATCCCCTGGACACCCTCTTCCGCGACGAGGCCCCATGACGCCCCAGTCTTCCGCTTCCGCCCTTCGGCTGCACACCCGCCCGGTTGACCTGCGTGCCCGCCAGACGCTGCTGCAGGCTGGTGTCGATCCGCTGCTGGCCCGACTGCTGGCCGCCCGCGGCATCCGCCATCCGGACGAGATCCGGCTGGACCTGGCGGGCCTGTTGCCGCCCGACACGATGCGCGGCCTGCCCGAGGCCGTGGCCCGACTGTCGCGTGCCATCGACGACCAGGAGCCGATCCTGGTGGTGGGCGACTACGACTGCGACGGCGCCACCGCCATCGCCATCGCGGTGCAAGGGCTGCGGATGATGGGCGCCACCGTCGACTACCTGGTGCCCAACCGCTTCGAGAACGGCTATGGCCTCACCCCGGAAGTGGTGGATGCCGCACTGGTGCACCCGCGTCTGGGCCGGCCGGCCCTGCTGCTCACCGTCGACAACGGCATCGCCTCGGTCGCCGGTGTCGAACATGCCAACAGCCTTGGCCTGCCCGTCATCGTCACCGACCATCACCTGCCATCCGAGACGCTGCCGGCCGCGCTGGCCATCGTCAACCCCAACCAGCCCGGCTGCCCCTTCCCGGACAAGAACCTGGCCGGCGTGGGCGTGATGCTCTATGTGCTGATCGCGCTGCGCAGTCACCGCCGCCAGCTGGGACGCTTTGACGGGCCGCCGCCGTCGCTGTCGCCGCTCATGGACCTGGCCGCGCTGGGCACCGTGGCCGACGTGGTGCCGCTCTCGCACAACAACCGCGTCATCGTCAACGCGGGGCTCGCGCGCATTCGTGCCGGCAGAGCCCGCCCCGGCATCGCCGCCCTGCTGCAGGTGGCCCGCCGCAGCGCCCACACGCTGGCCGCCACCGACCTGGGCTTTGCCATCGGCCCGCGCATC
>CAUVLK010000336.1:0-3398 GCA_963552635.1 uncultured Lautropia sp.
CTGGTTGTAGGCGGGGATGCCGTCGATGGGCAGGTAGCCCCGGGGAGCATGGGTGGCATTGAGCTGGTCTTCGGCCTGGCGCACGCAGTCCAGCAGCGGCAGCTTGCCGTTCTCGTCGTAATAGACGCCCACGCCCAGGTTGACCTTGGTGGGTCGGGTATCGGCATTGAAGGCTTCGGTCACGCCCAGGATGGGATCCCGGGGAGCGAGGGGGACGGAGGAAAACAGCGAACTGGCCACGGCGCGGCACTCCTGGATGGCTTTCCGGCACCGGGACGCCGCGGCCGGAAAGGGTTGGGGCGAACGGACGCCGGACCGGAGATGTGCCTGTGTGAAAGGCTTAGGGTGCCGACGTCCAGCCGGGCCGGCGTGCCCGGCCGATGCCGTCGATTCTATCGCCATGGTCGGCTCCGGCGCAGGGCCCTTGGAGCGGCCGTCATGCCGGATCGCTGTGTACGGAAAGGTGTGTTGCAATTGTTTACGATCAGGCTGCCTTCATGTCTTGAGAAATCCGGTGAAGTGCCTGTGTTGCGACGCATCTTCCTGCTTGTTGGAGGGCTTTCTGCAGGTCTGATTGCACCGACACGGAGCCCTCGGAAAGGTCACGTCGGGTAACTGTCGGTTACCGCCGAAAAGTCTTTTTTTTTCCCGATGAGCGGTCCATAATGCCCGACTTGCGTCTTTTGACGGCCATGCGCGGCACGGGCATGACTAGGGCCGAAGCCCGCTTGCGCGCGGCTTTCGAGGCGGCCGGACGTCATGCTGCGGGGCAGCATGACGCATGTCGTGTCCGGTCTGTCAGATGATGCAAGGATGCGCTTACATTTCCATACACTTCTGGGTCCCTGACCCGGTCAGCGCCAGCGGTAGTGACGGCGTTGCAGGAAGGCAGGGCACGAACGGCGAAGGAAGGGCGTACCGGGCATGGCGGCCCGGATGGCACAGGACGGACGGAAGGCATGTTGTCACAGACCGGTCAAGCAGAAGGCAAGCGCAAGGCGGCTGCAAAGGCGCCTGCGTCATCGGCTGCGCCCGGTCCGCAGGTCGTCACCTATCCCGGCAGTCCCTACCGGTTGCATCAGCCCTTTCCGCCGGCGGGTGATCAGCCGGGCGCCATCGATGCGCTGGTCGAGGGCGTGGAGGATGGCCTCTCGTTCCAGACACTGCTGGGCGTGACGGGTTCGGGCAAGACCTACACCATGGCCAACGTCATCGCCCGGCTGGGGCGGCCGGCGCTGGTGCTGGCACCCAACAAGACCCTGGCGGCGCAGCTCTACGCCGAGATGCGCGACTTCTTTCCGGAAAACGCGGTCGAATACTTCGTCTCGTACTACGACTATTACCAGCCGGAAGCCTACGTGCCCCAGCGTGATCTCTTCATCGAGAAGGATTCCGCCATCAACGAGCACATCGAGCAGCTGCGCCTGTCGGCCACCAAGTCGCTGCTGGAGCGGCGTGACACCGTCATCGTCGGCAGCGTCTCGTGCATCTACGGTATCGGCAACCCGGCCGACTACTTCGAGATGCGGCTGGTGCTGCGCAAGGGCGACCGCCTCGCGCAGCGCGACCTGCTCAAGCAGCTGGTGGCCATGCAGTACAAGCGCAACGACACCGACTTCGCGCGGGGCACCTTTCGCGTGCGCGGCGACACCATCGACGTGTTCCCCTCCGAGAACGCCGAGCTGGCGCTGCGCATCGAGATGTTCGACGACGAGGTGGAGATGCTGCAGCTCTTCGACCCGCTCACCGGGCGCATCCGCCAGCAGATCCCGCGCTTCGTCGTCTATGCGGCCTCGCACTACGTCACGCCACGCGCCACCATCGTGCGCGCACTCGACACCATCAAGGCCGAGCTGAAGGACCGATTGGCGTTCTTTCATGCCGAGGGCAAGCTCGTCGAGGCGCAGCGGCTGGAGCAGCGCACGCTCTTCGATCTGGAAATGCTGCAGGAGCTGGGCTTCTGCAAGGGCATCGAGAACTACTCGCGGCACCTGTCGGGCGCACGACCCGGCGAACCGCCGCCCACGCTCATCGATTACCTGCCGCCTGATGCGCTGATGTTCATCGATGAGAGCCACGTCACCATCGGTCAGCTGGGTGGCATGTACCGTGGCGACCGCGCCCGCAAGGAGACGCTGGTGCAGTACGGATTCCGGCTGCCCTCGGCGCTCGACAACCGGCCGCTCACCTTCGAGGAATTCGAGTCGAAGGTGCGCCAGTGCATCTTCGTCTCGGCCACGCCGTCCGAATATGAAGCCTCCCACGCCGGCCAGGTGGTGGAGCAGGTGGTGCGTCCCACCGGCCTGGTCGACCCCGAAGTCGAGGTGCGACCGGCCACCACGCAGGTCGACGACGTGCTCTCCGAGATCACGGCCCGGGTGGCCCGGGGACATCGGGTGCTGGTCACCACGCTCACCAAGCGCATGGCCGAGGATCTCACCGACTTCTTGGCCGATCACCAGGTGCGGGTGCGCTACCTGCATTCCGACATCGACACGGTCGAGCGCGTCGAGATCATCCGTGACCTGCGCCTGGGCGTCTTCGACGTGCTGGTGGGCATCAACCTGCTGCGCGAGGGGCTGGACATCCCCGAGGTGTCGCTGGTGGCCATTCTGGATGCCGACAAGGAGGGCTTCCTGCGCTCCGAGCGCAGCCTGATCCAGACCATCGGGCGCGCGGCCCGAAACCTGGAAGGCAAGGCCATCCTGTATGCCGACCAGATCACCCGTTCCATGCAGCGCGCCATCGACGAGACGGCGCGCCGTCGCCAGAAGCAGCTCGACTTCAATGCCGAGCACGGCATTGTGCCGCGTGGCGTGGTCAAGCAGGTGCGCGAACTCATCGACGGCGTCTACGACCTCTCCGGCACCGAGTCGCGGCCGGCCGCTCCTGGTGCGGCACCGGGCCATGGCGTCGGTGGTGTGGACGATGCCCTGCTCGAACGCACGGCCGAGAAGCTGCAGGGCATCGACACCCGCAACGAGGCCCAGGTCTCGCGCGAGATCCGCCGGCTGGAAAAGCAGATGGCCACCTACGCCCGCAACCTCGATTTCGAGAAGGCCGCCCAGGTCCGCGACGAGCTGGCGGCCCTCAAGCAACTGCTGTTCGGTTCCGGAGGGCAACCCTCATGATCCGGCACAAGGGAAGGGCATCCCGGTGATGCCCGTCCACGCCAGCATCGGAAATCCCGGTGCCGGCCGCCAGGCCAGAGCCTTGAATAGCGACCAGAACGCCAACATTTCAATCCAGATGGATATCAGGTAGTCAAAAATGGGAAAGAGAGAACCGCTGGCCATGGCGATGGCCACTCGCGTGCTTTTTGTCTGTATGGGCAACATCTGTCGGTCGCCGATGGCGCACGGGGTGTTTCGCCATCAGGTTCGCCAGGCAGGGCTGGA
>CAUVLK010000337.1:0-3384 GCA_963552635.1 uncultured Lautropia sp.
AGCGCCGGGCCTGCTCATCCGTCAGCATGGCCTGCGGCCATCCCGCCACCAGCGCCAGCAGCCCGTGCAGATGAGACTGCGCGGCCGTCGGCCCCTCGGCCAGCAACGCATCCAGCGTCACCGCATCCTGCACGCGATACTGGCCAACGCGAGTACGCCTCAGACCGCTCAGATGGGCGCCGCACCCCAGGGCTGCACCCAGATCCCGCGCAATGGAACGGATATAGGTACCGCTGCCGCATTCGATGCGCAGACGCGCCCGCTCACCATCGAAATCCAGCAGCTTGATGACATCGACCCGCACCTCGCGGGGCTGGGCCGCCACCGGGGCGCCCTCGCGGGCATGGCGGTACATCGCCTTGCCACCCACCTTCAGGGCCGAATACACCGGCGGCACCTGCTGGATGACCCCCATGAAGCGCGGCAGCGCCGCCAGCAGCGCCTCACGCGTGGGGCGTGCGTCCGAGCGGGAAATCACCTCGCCTTCCACGTCATCGGTGGCCGTGGTGACGCCGAAGCAGACCTCGGCCTCATAGGCCTTGTCATGAGTGAGTGCTGCACCGGCCAGCTTGCAGGCCTCGCCAAACATCAGCGGCAGCACCCCGCTGGCCATCGGGTCCAGCGTACCTCCGTGACCGGCCTTGTCCGCGCCCAGCAGACGCTTCACCTTCTGCAAGGCCGTGTTGGAAGACAGGCCCAGCGGCTTGTCGAGCAGCAGCAGTCCGTGGACCTTCAAGCGCGGTGCGTCCGGTCAGTCGTCATGGCGCGCGGCGCCAACAGGGGCAGAAGCCTGGTCTGCCGTTGCAGGGGTGGCACTGGCCGATGCGCCATCAGGCAGTCCAGCCGTCCCTTCCCCGGCTTCCGTCGCGGCGTCACCCGGATCATCGGCGGCACGCCGCGAGTTGGCCTCGTCGATGAGCCGCCCCATCTCGATGCCCCGCTGGGCGGAAGCATCGTGCACGAAGTGCAGCTCGGGCGTGGTATGGATGCGCACCCGGCGACCGATGAGCGAGCGCAGGAAGCCCGACGCCGCCCGCAGGCCGCGCAGCGTCTCGGCCACCCGCTCATCATCATCGGGCAGCACCGAGAAATGCACGGTGGCGTGCGCATAGTCGGGCGTCAGATCCACGCCCGTCACCGTCACCAGACCCAGCCGGGGATCCTTCACCTCAGTGCGGATCAGCTCGGCGATCTCCTGGTGCAGCAGCTCGGTCACGCGCAACGCCCGTCCGGGCGTTGCTCCTGGTCTACGTTTCATGGTGCCTCAGTCCGCTGCAGAGGCGCCCGCGGCAGAAGCCAGCGTCCGTGCCACTTCCTTGACCTCGAAGACCTCCAGCTGGTCGCCTTCCTGGATGTCGCTGTAGTTGTGCAGCGTGATACCGCACTCGAAGCCAGCCTTGACTTCCTTGGCGTCATCCTTGAAGCGCTTGAGCGACTCGATGCGACCCGTCCAGATGACGGTGGAATCGCGCAGCAGGCGGACTTCGGAATCGCGGCGCACCAGACCTTCGGTGACATAGCAGCCGGCCACCGTGCCCACCTTCGTGACACGGAACACCTGCCGGATCTCGACCATGCCCAGCATCGTCTCGCGCTTCTCGGGCGACAGCATGCCTTCCATCGCCGACTTCACATCGTCCACGGCGTCGTAGATGATGTTGTAGTAGCGCAGGTCGATGCCGTTGGTCTCGGCCATGCGCCGTGCCGGCTGGTCTGCCCGCACGTTGAAGCCGATGACCACCGCCTTCGAGGCGATCGCCAGGTTGATGTCGCTCTCGGTGATGCCACCGACCTGGGCATGCACGATCTGCACCTTGATCTCGGCATTGCTGAGCTTGAGCAGCGCGTGCGCCAGTGCTTCCTGCGAACCCTGCACGTCGGCCTTGATGATCAGCGGCAGGGTCTGCACCTCGCCTTCGCCGATCTGGTCGAACATGTTCTCGAGCTTGGCGGCCTGCTGGCGTGCCAGCTTCACGTCGCGGAACTTGCCCTGACGGAACAGCGCGATCTCGCGGGCCTTGCGCTCGTCGGCCAGGGCGATCAGCTCCTCACCGGCCTGCGGCACATCGTTCAGACCCTGGATCTCGACCGGGATGGACGGCGTGGCCGAAGCGGCATTCTTGCCGGACTCGTCCATCATCGCACGCACCCGACCCCAGGTGGAACCCACCAGCACCGTGTCACCACGCGACAGCGTACCCGACTGCACCAGCACGGTGGCCACCGGACCACGGCCCTTGTCCAGCCGTGCCTCGATCACCAGGCCGCGTGCCGGCGCCTTCTCGGGCGCACGCAGCTCGAGGATCTCGGCCTGCAGCAGCACGTTTTCCAGCAGGTCGTCGATGCCCTGGCCGGTCTTGGCCGACACGCCCACGAAGGGCACGTCACCGCCGTACTCCTCAGGCACCACGCTCTGCGCCACCAGTTCCTGTCGAACGCGATCGGGATTGGCCTCGGGCTTGTCGATCTTGGTGATGGCCACCACCAGCGGCACCTCGGCCGCCCGGGCGTGCGAGATCGCCTCGATCGTCTGCGGCATCACACCGTCGTCGGCGGCCACCACCAGAATCACGATGTCGGTAGCCTTGGCACCCCGCGCACGCATCGCCGTGAAGGCCGCGTGACCCGGGGTATCGAGGAACGTGACCACACCGCGCGGCGTCTTCACGTGATAGGCACCGATGTGCTGGGTAATGCCCCCGGCCTCGCCGGACGCCACCTTGGTCCGCCGCAGGTAGTCCAGCAGCGAGGTCTTGCCGTGGTCGACGTGACCCATCACCGTCACGACCGGCGGCCGCGGCACAGCCGGGCCCACATCCTCGGCAGCCACTTCGTCCAGCATCGCCTCCGGATCGTCCAGCTTGGCCGCAATGGCGGTGTGGCCCATTTCCTCCACCAGAATCATGGCGGTTTCCTGGTCCAGCACCTGGTTGATGGTCACCATCTGACCCAGCTTCATCAGCTGCTTGATCACCTCGGTGGCCTTCACGGCCATCTTGTGGGCCAGATCGGCCACCGTGATGGTCTCGGGCACATGCACTTCACGCACGATCGGCGTCTCGGGCTGCTGCGCCTGGGTGAAACCGCCGCGGCGATCGCGGTCGTTTCCTCGACGCGGACCACGCGTGCGCCAGCCCGTGCCGGTACCGCTGCCCGCATTGCTGTCATTGCGCCCACCCTTGGTCGGACGGCGCTTGCGGGAAGCGTCATCCTGCCAGGACGACGAGAGCTTCTCGGACTTGACGTGCTTGTTGCGGCCACCACCACCGGCGTTCTCGGCCGGAGCAGGCGCAGCCTGCTGGCCCGACGGACGATGCAGCGTGCCACCACGACGGTCCTTGCCCGCACCGGCAGCAGCGGCCGGCTGCGCGGCCGGAGGAGCCG
>CAUVLK010000338.1:0-3380 GCA_963552635.1 uncultured Lautropia sp.
GCTGGGGGCCTTTGGCCTGCTGCTGTTCTGGCTGGTGGGTGAGGCCCGTCTGTCGCTGCTGGCCCTGGGCGGCTTTGTCGTCGCGGGCCTGGCCTTCGTGCTGCTGGCCATGTGCGGAGTCTGGCTGGCCGCACGTCTGCGCCCGAAACGGACCCGTGGCGGCTGGGCGCTGGTGCTGCGCCTGGCGCTGACGGGCTGGTCCCGGCGACTATCCATGACGGCCGTTCAGATCGTGGCCCTCACCATCGGCCTGATGGCGCTGCTGCTGCTTACCGTCGTCCGCAACGACCTGCTGGCCGCCTGGCAGCAGGCTGCGCCACCCGATGCCCCCAACCGCTTCGTCATCAACATCCAGCCCGATCAGCAGACGGACGTCCGCCGGATGCTGGCGGAGGCCGGCCTGGGCGAGGTGCCGCTCTATCCGATGGTGCGGGGGCGCCTGGTGGCCATCAACGCCCGCCCCGTCCGCCCGCAGGACTATCCGGATGACCGGGCCCAGCGCCTCATTGACCGGGAATTCAATCTCTCCTACACCGACCGGATGCCCAGCCACAACCGGCTGGCTGCCGGCCGCTGGATCCATCCCCAGGCTGCCGAAGTCTCGGCCGAGGTTGGCATCATGAACACCCTGGGTCTGAAGCTGGGTGACCTCCTGCGTTTCGATGTGGCGGGCCAGCCCGTCGAGATGACCCTGGTGGGCAGCCGGGAGCTGAAGTGGGATTCGATGCAGGTCAACTTCTTCATGATCGGCTCTCCTGCCGTCCTGGCCACCCAGCCGCAGAGCCTGATCACCTCGTTCCATCTGCCGCCGGGCAGGGAAGGGCTGGTGCGACAGCTGACCCGTGCCATGCCCAACCTGACCGTCGTCGATACGGGCGCCATCACGGCGCAGATCCAGACGATGATCGGCCAGGTCGTGCAGGCCGTGCAGTTCCTGTTCCTGTTCACGCTGGCTGCGGGCTGCGTGGTGCTCTACGCCGCCATGGGCAGCGTGCGCGACGAACGGGTGGCCGAGATCGCCTTGATGCGGGCGCTGGGTGCATCGCGCCGGCAGCTGGGCCTCGTGCAGCTGCTGGAACTCTCACTGACCGGCCTGCTGGCGGGGCTGATGGGGGCTGCCGGCGCTACGCTGCTGGGCTGGCTGCTGGCCCGGGAGGTCTTTGATTTTGCCTACCAGCCCAGCCTGTGGCTGCTCTCGGGCAGCATCCTGGCCAGCATGCTGTTCATCGTGCTGGCAGGGGGCTGGAACATCTGGCGCCTGCTGGATACCCCGCCGTTGCGCGCCCTGCGCGGTGCCTGAGCCGGAGGCCGCGCCGCCATCGGCATGACGGCGCCGTCGTGTGGTCTGCCATAGCCCCTGTTTTCAGCAGGGTGATTGATGTTTTGCAATATGAAATATCGATGGTTTGCATAGCAGCGTCAGGTTTTCTCATTACAAAATATTCTTGTCGCAATACAAAAATATTTCTTTAGTTGATTGTTTTTGAAGGGAATTTTTCTTACCCTGTTTTGGGGGCTTTCCCTAGTTGCCCTGCAGCAATGAAGGCCTATCATGGACACATGACGGATCGACGGACAGGCCAGCTGAGCCTCTCCCGCCAGACCCACGGCTTTCATCGTCACAACAGGAGACAAGCATCATGACTTCACGCGAACAGCAAGCTCAGGCCCTACAGAAAGAATGGTCGGAGAGCCCACGGTGGCGCGGTGTTCGTCGTGGCTATAGCGCAGACACCGTGGTGCGGCTGCGCGGTTCGCTGCAGGCCCAGCACACGCTGGCCACCCGTGGGGCCGAAAAGCTCTGGAAGCTGCTCAACGAAGAGCCCTTCATCAACGCCCTGGGCGCGCTGACCGGCAACCAGGCCATGCAGCAGGTCAAGGCCGGCCTGAAGGCCATCTACCTGTCGGGCTGGCAGGTGGCGGGTGACGCCAACGGTGCGGGCGAGATGTACCCCGACCAGTCGCTCTATCCGGCCAACTCGGTGCCGCAGGTGGTCCGTCGCATCAACAACACGCTCACCCGTGCCGACCAGATCCAGTGGTCCGAAGGCAAGAACCCGGGTGATGCCGGCTACGTCGACTACTTCGCTCCCATCGTGGCGGATGCCGAGGCAGGCTTCGGTGGCGTGCTCAACGCCTTCGAACTGATGAAGGCCATGATCGATGCCGGCGCTTCCGGTGTCCACTTCGAGGACCAGCTGGCCTCCGTAAAGAAATGCGGCCACATGGGTGGCAAGGTGCTGGTGCCCACCCGTGAAGCCGTGGCCAAGCTCATCGCAGCCCGTCTGGCGGCTGACGTGTGTGGCGTGCCCACCGTGCTGGTGGCCCGTACCGACGCCGAGGCAGCCGACCTGGTCACCTCCGATGTGGATGACAACGACAAGCCCTTCCTGACCGGCGAGCGCACCGTCGAAGGCTTCTTCCGCACCAAGCCGGGCCTGCATCAGGCCATCTCGCGGGGGCTGGCCTACGCACCGTATGCCGACCTGGTGTGGTGCGAGACCGGCAAGCCGGACCTGGAGTATGCCCGCAACTTTGCCGAGGCCATCCACAAGCAGTTCCCCGGCAAGCTGCTGGCCTACAACTGCTCGCCCAGCTTCAACTGGAAGAAGAACCTCGACGATGCCACCATCGCCAAGTTCCAGCGCGAACTGGGTGCCATGGGCTACAAGTTCCAGTTCATCACGCTGGCCGGCTTCCACGCCCTCAACTACTCGATGTTCAACCTGGCCTACGGCTATGCGCGTGACAACATGCCGGCCTTCGTCGAGCTGCAGCAGGCCGAGTTCGCGGCTGCCGACAAGGGCTTCACGGCCGTCAAGCACCAGCGCGAGGTCGGTACCGGCTACTTCGATGCCGTGACCACCGCCATCGAGGGGGCCGAAAGCTCCACCACGGCGCTGAAGGGCTCCACCGAAGACGAGCAGTTCTTCGACAAGTCCAAGGGCTGATCCAGGCATCTGCCATTCAGCCGGGAAGCTGACGGTGCCTGAGCAGGGGCACCGCCCATCAGGCGGGCCGGGATGACGCAACCAGCGTCACCCGGCCCGTTTTCAGCTTCTGGTCTGCAACCCGCTTCCCCGCATCAGGCTCCTTCCGTCATGCCCTCTCCATCACCAGATGCACATAGGGCCGCTTCACCAGCCGCCCGTCCTTGCTGACGGCCAGATCCTCTTCCTGCACACGCGCCACCCGCTGCAGGGGCAGGGCGCCCACCTGTTGCTCGATGTCGGTGGCATCCCACAACGCAAAGCCGTGCGCGGCGAACGGCAGCCGCTGCATGAAGGCCTTTTCGGCAAACGTCAGACAAAGCCGGCCGCCCGGCTTCAGCACCCGTGCAAGCTCTGCCAGCATTGCCAGCATGTCTGCCCAGAAATACA
>CAUVLK010000339.1:0-3376 GCA_963552635.1 uncultured Lautropia sp.
GCCCCCGGTCTGGCCGACTGGCCCGGGCTTTACCGCCAGCTGGAGCAGGTGGCCGGCCGGCTGCGGCTGGCCCTGCCGCCCGGCATGCTGCGTCTGGGGCTGGATGAGCTTCAGGCCGCCGATGCCCAGGACGTGAACGAATGGCTGAGCGACGTGCTGCCCGATGTGGAGGAAGTGCTGGAAGACCACGCCGAAGCCCTGCGTCCGGTCGCTGCCGCCTCGGCCGACCTGACGCATCTGCAGGAGCGCACGCTGGAGCTGCTGGGCCGCCTGCGCCACTGGCACCGGGCCTTTGATCGCGCCTGCCATCCCGAAAGTCCCCCAGCCGGGCCCGAACCACAGAAAGCTCCGGCTTCCTCGGCATCCGGACCCGAGCCAGGCGGTCGGGCAGGGGAGCCGGCCGCGTCAGTCTTTGCCGGCATCGCGGCCGAACTCACGCCCGCTTCACCGGCTGAGCCCACCGAATCCACCGACGACCTGATCCTCTGGGCCCAGACCACCGACAACCATGCCCAGCTTCGCACCACGCCGCTGTCGGTCGCCCAGCGCTTTGCCGAGCAGCGCGCGCACCTGGGCGGCACCTGGATCTTCGTCTCGGCCACCCTGGCCGTAGACGACAGCCTGGCGCACTTCGCCCGCCAGATGGGCATGCCCGAGGCCTGGCAGATGCAGGTGGCCAGCCCCTTCGACTATCCCCAACAGGCAGCCCTGTGGATCCCGCGCGGACTGGGCAGTCCCACGGCGCCGGACTTTCCCGAGCGGGTGGCCCGTCAGGCCTGGCCGCTGATCCGCCGCAACCGTGGCCGCGCTTTCGTGCTGTGCACGACACTGCGTGCCATGCGCACCATTGCCGAGCAGCTGCGCGCCCAGGCCGGTGACGACATCGATGTGCTGATGCAGGGCGAAGCCCCGCGTCATGAACTGATGACGCGCTTTCGTGAGGCCGAGGCCGCCGTGCTGGTGGGTTCGGCCGGATTCTGGGAAGGCGTGGACATCGCCGGTGACAAGCTCTCGCTGGTCATCATCGACAAGCTGCCCTTTGCACCGCCCGACGACCCGATTTTCCGCGCCCGCAGCCAGGCCATGGCCCGCAGCGGCCAGCATGCCTTCCGGGAACTGGCCCTGCCGCAGGCCACGCTGGCGCTCAAGCAGGGCGCAGGCCGGCTCATCCGGACCGAGACCGACCGGGGCCTGCTGGTGATCTGCGACGAGCGCCTGCGCACTCGCAGCTACGGCGCCCGCATCCTGTCCAGCCTGCCCCCGTTCCGGAGACTGGAGAGCTTCGAGGAGGCGCTGGACTTTCTGGCGGAACACTGACCCGCTACGCCCGGAATCAGATCCCCGGCATCCCTTCCATCGGGTTCGGTGCCGGCGCACTGCCGGAATCACCGCCTCCCGTGTCCGGATTCTGGCGAAGCGATTCGGGCAGGTCCGGAATTAGCGGGGCCGTCTGCAAGGGCGCCGTGTTGGCGTCAGCCGGCCGCACCGCGTTCGGATCCGGATCCTTCGGCTTGGGGAAATTCTTCAGATAGGCGCTCTGAGGCCAAGTGCGTGCCAGCACCCGCACCGTGTCGTCACGCAGGTCCGGCAGATTCAGCCGCTCGTACGAGGTGGCCAGGATGTTCAGCGCATCCTCGGTCGCCGGCGTGCCCTGATAGGAAGACAGCACCCCCTGCGCCCGGTTGGCTGAGGCCACGTAGGCCCCGCGGCTGAGGTAGAAGCGCGCCACATGCACCTCGCCCGAGGCCATGCTGTTGACCAGCGAGCGCATCCGCGCAATCGAATCCTCGCGGTAGCGGCTCTGCGGGAAGCGGTTCACCACCTGCTGGAAGGCGTCATAGGCCTCGCGCGTGGCCGCCAGGTCGCGCTCGGAAGCGTCCTGGCCCGCCCAGCGGGCAATCAGCCCGGTGCCGTTGCTGAAGTTCACGAGTCCCTTCAGGTAATACGCATAGTCCAGCCGCTCGTGGGCCGGATGCAGCCGGATGAAACGGTCGATGGCGGAGAGCGCCTCGGCCCGGTCGCCTTCCTTGTAGTGCGCCCAGGCGATGTCTAGCTGCGCCTGCTGCGCATAACTGCCGAACGGATAGCGCGACTCCAGCCGCTCCATGCCCTTGATGGCGCTGGCCCAGTTGCCCGCATCCAGATCCGCCTTGGCATCGGCATACAGCTGCTCGGCCGTCCAGTTTGCGGTGGGGTCCTTGTCGGTGGCCGCACAGCCTGCCAGCAGCACACCCGCAGCCACCACCGCCAGCCAGCCCGAGGCACGACGTGCCGTGGCCCTGCCGGCATGGGCTGCGCGGGTGCGCTGCACGCGGTCATCGGTCATTCCGGCGGCACGAAGCCCCCCGAGACCCGTCTCCGGCGCTGCGTCCGCATCATGCTGCCTTGCCATCTGCCTGTTGCCTTGCCACATCCGAACATTCCTCCGAATAAGCGGCCGATTATAGACAGCCCCCCAGCGGCACGCGCAAAACGCCCTGTCGCCCGGGCAGCCACGAAGCGTATCGGATGGTCATGGCCTGCTGTCACGCCATCCCGACACCGTCTATTGACGACTATTGATTACACTAGACACCAGGCCGACCGAAAGCGCACGAGCTGCCAACCCGACTCACCCCGGCATCCTTCAGGTCCCCGCCGTTCCCGCCGCCCCACCATCATCATGAGCCTGTCCGACGACCTCAGCAACGAATCCACCCCCGAGACGCTCCTTGTCATCGATGCCTGTGACGGGCAGGGCCAGCGGCTGGACCAGTTCCTGACCCGCCACCTGCAGGAACGGCTCGACGGCATCTCGCGCACACGCATCCAGCGCTGGATCGCCCTGGGGGCCGTGCGCGTCGACCAGCAGGTACGGCTGCCTTCGCTGCGCCTGAAGGGCGTCGAGAGCATCGAGGTCGAACCCCAGCCGCTGGAAAGTGACAGCGCCTTTGCCCCTGAGCCGGTGCCGCTTGCCATCGTCCATCAGGACGCCGACATCACCGTCATCGACAAGCCGGCCGGGCTCGTCACCCATCCCGCCCCCGGAAACTGGCGCAACACCCTCATGAACGGGTTGCTCCATGCCGACCCGAAGGCCGCCCGGCTGCCGCGTGCCGGCATCGTCCACCGGCTGGACCGCGACACCAGCGGCCTGCTGGTCTGCGCCCGCAGCGAACGCGCCTTTGCCAGCCTGACCGCCCAGCTGGCCAGCCGGCAGATGGGACGACGCTACCTGGCCATCGCCTGCGGCCAGACGCCGGCCCAGGGCACCGTCGAAGGCAACATCGGCCGTGACGAACGCAACCGTCTGCGCATGGCCGTCGTGCAGCCGCCTGCCGGCAAGCCGGCCCGTACCCATTACCGGCTGCTGGCCACCAGCCCCGATGCCGAGGCC
>CAUVLK010000340.1:0-3361 GCA_963552635.1 uncultured Lautropia sp.
TCACGCTGGACCGCGCCGTCCCTTGGTCCCCATCCCCACCGCCGGACAAGGCACGACATGAATGTGTCATCCGCGGAAAGGCCCATGCAACCACCATGAAAATCCGCGCAAACGCCGTCAATTCCGGGGTACTGGACCATCACGCATCACACAGACATGACAGCATCATCCGCGCTGTCCAGGCATGTGCAGCCCGCACCATGAGGGAAATCCCTGAGCCCTCCAGACCCCGTAAAACGCCCAAAGCCAGCCTGTCCCGTTGACTTGCCCCAGTGCGTCGGCTAACTTGCCCCCAGTTCCGGGGTCTCGCTGCACGAGGCCCCAGTGTCGCAGTGGGAGAGACCGCTGCCGACCGGAACGGGAAGGCATGTTCGCCCCATCGCCCGCCCCCACGGCAGACGCCTTGGGGTGCGCCTTGCGGGTTGTCCTGGCCCCTTCCCTTTCCGTCGGTACGGCGCCGAAGGGGCAGCTTCCCCGCAAACTCTCAGGCAAACGGACCGCCGCGACGCACGGACACTCTGGAGAGAAAGCCGGGCAACCCCTCACGGGGACCTGCCGCCGGCTTCGCCGAAGGACACGATCTCAGGCACAGGTACAGAGGGGGCAGTCTGTTAATCTGCAGGATGTGGCACGCCCCGGGCGGCCACGCCTTCCGATCCTTCCTTCCCCTTCATCTCTCTGGAGACATTCCCGTGACTGTACCCAGCAATCTCAAGTACACCGAATCGCACGAGTGGCTGCGCACCGAGGCCGACGGCACCATCACCGTGGGCATCACCGATCACGCGCAGGCCGAGCTGGGCGATCTCGTCTATGTGGAGCTGCCCGAGGCCGGCCGTTCGGTCGAGGCCAACGAGGCCTGCTGCGTGGTCGAATCCACCAAGGCCGCTTCCGATGTCTACGCCCCCATCGCCGGCGAGATCGTGGCCGGCAACGAGGCGCTGGGCGATGCCCCGCAGCTGGTCAACGAGCAGCCCTTCGAGGGCGGCTGGCTCTTCCGCATCAAGCCGGCCAACCCCGCCGACCTGGACGCGCTGCTGTCCGCCGACGCTTACCAACAGGCACTGAAGGACTGAGACCATCATGACGGATCGGAACGACTCGGGATCCCTGGCCGGACTGCTGGCGCAGGGACAGGATGAATTCGTGGCGCGTCACGTGGGCCCTGCCGGGGACGACGTGACGCAGATGCTGGCCGCCATCGGTGCCGGCTCGCTGGATGCGCTGGTGGCCGAGACGGTGCCAGCCAGCATCCTGCTGGATCCGGGCAACAAGCCCGCGCTGTCCATCGGCGAGGCCAGGACCGAAGCGGCGGCGCTGGCCGAACTGGCCGAGCTCGCCGCCCGCAATCAGGTCTGGCGCAGCTATCTGGGCAGCGGCTACCACGGCACCCTCACCCCCGAGCCGATCCGTCGCAACGTGCTGGAGAACCCCGGCTGGTACACGGCCTACACGCCCTACCAGGCCGAGATCTCGCAGGGCCGGCTGGAAGCACTGATGGTCTTCCAGCAGATGATCATCGACCTCACCGGCATGGAAGTGGCCAACGCCTCGCTGCTGGACGAGGCCACCGCGGCCGCCGAGGCGATGACCATGCTGCGCCGGGCCAGCACCAGCAAGGCGCCCGGCTACTTCGTCGAGGCCGGCACCCATCCGCAGGTCATCGACGTGATCCGCACCCGCGCCCGCTGGCTGGACATCCCGGTCACGGTGGGCACGCTGGATGCGCTGGATCCCGGCACCTTCTATGGCGCACACCTGCAGAACCCCGACACCGAAGGGCGCGTGCGCGACCTTACCGACGACATCGCCCGACTGCAGGCAGCCGGCCTGAAGGTCTGCGTGGGCACCGACCCGCTGGCCGCCGTGCTGCTGAAGTCGGCGGGCGCCCAGGGGGCTGACGTGGTCATCGGCTCGGCCCAGCGCTTCGGCATCCCGCTGGGCTTCGGCGGCCCGCACGCCGCCTTCATGGCCACCCGCCAGAAGCTCATCCGCACCATGCCGGGCCGCATCATCGGCACCAGCCACGACGCTGCCGGCAACATCGCCTACCGCATGGCGCTGCAGACACGCGAACAGCACATCCGCCGCGACAAGGCCACCAGCAACATCTGCACCGCCCAGGCGCTGCTGGCCAACATGTCGGCCTTCTACGCCGTCTACCACGGCCCCGAGGGGCTGCGCCGCATCGCGCTGCGCACCCACGGCATGGCCCGGCTGCTGGCCGCCAGCGTGCAGAAGCAGTCTGCTGCGCTCGTCCCCGAACACGCCACCTGGTTCGACACCCTGGTCTACCGCTTCGCGGATGCCGCCACGGCCGACGCCGCACTGGCCCGCGCCGCCCGCAAGCGCATCAACCTGCGCCGCCTGGACGACACGCGCGTGCTGGTGGCGCTGGATGAGACCGTGGGCCTGACCGACGTGGCCGACCTGCACGAGGCACTGACCGGCCACGCCACCGACCTGGCCGCCCTGAAGGCATTGGCCGGCAAGCTGGCCGCCCACGGCGACGTGCTGCCGGCTGCCCTGCTGCGCACCGAGCCCATCCTGACGCACGAGGTCTTCCACCGCTTCCACAGCGAGACCGAGTTTGTCCGCTACCTGAAGCGGCTGGAAAACCGCGACATCTCGCTGGTGCACTCGATGATCCCGCTGGGATCGTGCACGATGAAGCTGAACGCGGCTGCCGAGATGGCGCCCATCACCTGGCCGTCCTTCACCGACATCCACCCCTTCGCCCCGGCCGAGCAGGCCCAGGGCTACACCGACATGCTGGCCCAGCTGGGTGACTGGCTGGCCGACATCACCGGCTTTGCCGGCGTCTCGTTCCAGCCCAACTCGGGCGCGCAGGGTGAATACGCCGGCCTGCTGGCCATCCGCGAGTACCTGCTGGCCCAGGGCCAGACACAGCGCAACATCTGCCTGATCCCGGCTTCGGCGCACGGCACCAACCCCGCCTCGGCCCAGCTGGCCGGGCTGAAGATCGTGGTGGTGGCCTGCGACGCCCACGGCAACATCGACGTGGCCGACCTGGACGCCAAGCTGGCTGCCCACCGCGACGCGCTGGCCTGCCTGATGGTCACCTACCCGTCCACCCACGGCGTGTTCGAGGCCAGCATCCGCGACATCTGCCGCAAGGTGCACGAGGCCGGCGGCCAGGTGTACATGGACGGCGCCAACATGAACGCCCAGGCCGGCCTCACCAAGCCGGGCGAGATCGGCGCCGACGTCTGCCACCTGAACCTGCACAAGACCTTCTGCGTCCCGCACGGTGGCGGCGGTCCGGGCATGGGCCCCATCGCCGTGGCCGCCCACCTGGTGCCCCACCTGCCGGCCGCCCCACGCCTGACGGGGCAGCCTG
>CAUVLK010000341.1:0-3359 GCA_963552635.1 uncultured Lautropia sp.
GAAATACCGGGTGAAGCTGTCCTGCACCAGAATGACGCTGCGCGCACGCTCCTCCGCAGGGAGTGCAGCCAGTGCGGCTGGTGTGGCGGTGTTCACCTGCCATCGCTGCAGCACGGGCTGGAGTGCCATGCGGTTGATGAGCGGGCTGTCCACCATGCCCACGTGCTTTTCCATCATGCGCTGCACCCAGCCGTTGCCCATGATGCCGTTGTAGAGCCACGGCACGTGGGCAAACCACGGTATGGAGAATTCCAGCGAGCCGATGAGGTAATGGCGCAGCGGGCGCAGGTAGCGCTGGTGGTAGAGCTGCAGGAAGCGCGCGCGGAAATCCGGCACGTTCACCTTGATGGGACATTGCCCGGCGCAGGCCTTGCAGGACAGGCAGCCGGCCATGGCCTCGTACACCTCGTGCGAGAAGTCCGGCACCTGCTGCCGTGCGGCGCGCGTATTGCGCCAGCGCTGCCAGAAGCTGCGGAAGAACCCCGGCGGGTTGCGTGACAGTTCCAGAACGTCCACACCGGCATTGCCCTGCAGGCGCAGCCATTCGCGCATCAGAGAGGCACGACCCTTGGGCGAGTGCTGGCGCTGGCGGGTGGCTTTCCACGACGGGCACATGGCGTCGTCGGGATCGTAGTTGTAGCAGGCACCATTGCCGTTGCAGTGCATGGCGGCGCCATAGCTCTGCCAGACGCGCTCGTCGATCTGCTGGTCGTGCTCGCCACGTGTGGGTACACCATCGACCTTCATCAGTTGTGCCTGACTTTGCCACGGTGTGGCAATCTTGCCTGGGTTGATCTGGTTGTGCGGGTCGAAGGCGGCCTTGAGCTTCTGCAGCGACGGATACAGCTCACCGAAATACGCCTCGGCATATTCCGAGCGCACGCCCTTGCCGTGCTCGCCCCACAGCAGGCCGCCGTAGCGCTGCGCAAGGGCCGCCACCGCATCACTGATCGGGCGCACCAGTGCCGAGTACTTCGGATCCTTCATGTCCAGCGCCGGGCGCACGTGCAGCACGCCCGCGTCCACGTGGCCGAACATGCCGTATTGCAGGCCGTGACTGTCCAGCAGTGCACGGAACTCGGCAATGTATTCCGCCAGGTTCTCGGGCGGGACGGCCGTGTCTTCCACGAAGGGCTGCGGCCGGGCTTCGCCCTGCACGTTGCCCAGCAGGCCCACGGCACGCTTGCGCATGGCATAGACGCGCTTGACGGCGTCCGAACCCACCGCCAGCGTGTGGCCCAGACGGCGCACGGTGGTGTCGGTCTGCAGGTGATTCACGAAGCGCTGCACGCGCGTATCCACTTCGGTCGGGTCATCGCCGCTGAATTCCACCAGGTTGATGCCCAGTGTCTGCTCGCCTTCCCGTTCCGGGAAATACTCCGACACACTGTTCCAGACGAAATCGTTCATGGCCAGCAGCAGCACCTTGGAATCCACCGTCTCGATGGACAGGGGCTTCTGTGCGATCAGCGCCCGGGCGTCGCGCAGCGCATCCATGAAGGCGGCGTAGCGCACGTTTACCAGCACCGAATACTTCGGGATGGGCAGCACGTTGAGCCGCGCCTCCACCACGAAGCCCAGTGAGCCCTCGGCACCGCACAGCACGCTGTTGAGGTCGAAGCGGCCGTCAGGACGACGCAGGTGCGCCAGGTCATAGCCGGTCAGGCAGCGGTTGAGCTTCGGAAACTTCGCGCGGATGAGATCGGCCTGCTCGTCGGCAATGCGGCGGGCCGTGCGGTGCACCTTGCCGATGCGCCCGGACTGCGCACACAGCGTATCCAGTCCTGCATCGTCCACCGGCTGGCTGATGAAGCGCTCGCCGCCCAGCAGCACGTAGTCCAGTGCCAGCACGTGGTCGCGCGTCTTGCCGTAGGTGCAGCTGCCCTGGCCGCTGGCGTCGGTGTTGATCATGCCGCCCAGCGTCGCCCGGTTGGAGGTGGACAGCTCGGGGGCGAAGAAGAGGCCGTGCGGCCGGAGTGCGGCGTTGAGCTGGTCCTTCACCACGCCGGCCTGGACGCGCACCCAGCCTTCCTCGGCATTGATCTCCAGAATGCGGTTCATGTGCCGCGACAGGTCCATCACCAGCCCGTGGGTGAGCGACTGGCCGTTGGTGCCCGTGCCGCCACCACGCGGTGCCAGCGCCACCGTCTGGTAGGCAGGCTGGCCCAGCAGCGTGGCCACGCGCTGCACGTCCTCGGCGTCCTTCGGGAAGACGGCGGCCTGCGGGGCCAGCTGGTAGAGCGAGTTGTCGGTGGCGAACAGCGTGCGGGTGGCGTAGTCGTCCTGGATCTCGCCGGCAAAGCCGCTGGCGCGCAGGTCCGCCAGAAACTGTTGATAGATGGCGGGCAGCTCGTCGGCAGGGCGGGGCAGGGCGGCGATGGACATGGAACAGGCAGGACGGAAGGACCGGCGCCGGCGCGGGAGTGGCCGGGACAGCCCGACAGTATCCGCACGCGCGCCCCCGTTGACAAGCATGGACCGTGGTCGTGACTGTGGAAGGTCAGGTTCTTCGGCCAGAGGGCATGATGCCGGCCCATTGGCGGGCCGCCTTCCGGGGTCTGAGGGCGGCTGCGCCTGGAGGCGCCCCGGTGTTCGGCCATGGGTGCCTTCTCGTCTCATGGACGTCGGAGGGGAACTTCGTCATCATGGCCTGATGTTTCCATAGAGGTAGCCCGATGCAAAAGAAACCCTTCGGCGCGATTCTGCACATGAGCCCCCGGGAAAGAATGGTGACGCTTGTCTGGGCGTCATGCGTCCTTTCCGGGCTGCTGCTGGTGTCGGTCCTGTTCTTCGTGCGCCCGTTTCCCATGTTCTCCCAGGACTCCGTGGCTGTGCTTGACGCCACGGTGGCGGACATGAACACGCAGGACAAGGGAAGGTTTGTCAGGATTCAGGTGGTGCCGAACCCATCAGATGCCGGCCCATCGTTGTTCATTGTTCCCGCGTCCGGCACCCGCTTCTTCGTTGGCCAGAAGGTTCAGCTCGTGGTGGACTCTGGCAGGCGTTTCCCCGAGCAGAAAGGTCATGTCTGGGAAGTGAGAAACCTGCGTGGTGATCCCCTGGTGGACAGTCACGACATAGGCTTGCACGACCGATATGTCGAAAGGCTGAACAGGGACATTCTGATCGGATTCATTGCTGTCCAGTTCCTCTGTCTGCTGGTGATGGTCCATACGTGGTATCGGCATTACGCGAAGGCAGATCTCGTGAGGTAAGGGAAGGCAAGGAACTGCCAAGGGGGAGGCAATGAGGAGAGCGCCGGAGGTGATGGCGTCTTGATGGCCATCAATGAGCGGAGCAGGGTATTTCGTTATGTTGCAACGTCTCTTTATGTTACTTAGTCTTACACCAAGAAGAGA
>CAUVLK010000342.1:0-3337 GCA_963552635.1 uncultured Lautropia sp.
CAGAATTCATGATTCTGAATAATGGCGCTGTTTCGGGGTTCTTCGCCCGGAAGTTTCGGTCGGTTCAGCGCTTCAGGCGCGTCACCGCCCCTCAGGCGGGATGATAGGTCGGATTCAGCGTGCCTCGCCCGTCATAGGCTGCCTGGCCTCGGGGCTACAGCGTGCGTCGTCCCTTTTGGGGCAGCATGCGTCGGCCTACCGCCTGCTGCCTGCCATCTACCGCCTACCGCTAACGACCTACGGCGTGCGCGCCACCACCAGC
Source organism: uncultured Lautropia sp. (assembly GCA_963552635.1). GTDB lineage: Bacteria > Pseudomonadota > Gammaproteobacteria > Burkholderiales > Burkholderiaceae_E > Lautropia. Next base: position 263 of record CAUVLK010000342.1, read on the forward strand.
GCCAGGACCGAGGCTGCACCGGCGGCCAGCAGGGTCCGGGCGGCTTCGTTCAGCGTGTTGCCGCTGGTCATCACGTCATCCACCAGGGCCAGGTGCAGGCCGGCCACGCGATCGGGGGCCGGCACGCTGAAGGCGCCGCGCAGGTTCTTCTGGCGCTGGGCGCGGGGCAGGCTGGACTGGCGGGCGGTGTCGCGCACCCGCAGCAGCCAGTCGGCGCGGATGGGCGGGCAGGCGCCGGGAGCGTGGGCGCGCATGCCGCGGGCCAGTTGCAGGCTCTGGTTGAAGCCGCGTTCGGCCAGGCGTGGGCCGGACAGTGGAATCGGTACCAGCGCGTCCACCTGTTGCAGCGGCCGGGCCGGGTCGGCCAGCAGGTGTTCCATCAGCAGCCCGCCCAGGGGGCGAGCCAGTTGCAGTTGCTGGCCGAATTTCAGGGCGACCAAGGCCCGGTCGAGCGGCGGCAGATAATCGGCCAGGGCAAAGGTGGCGGTCAGTGCCAGCGGGTGTTGCTGGCACTGGGGGCACGGCGGGGCGGGGCTGGATGAATCCGCTGAAAGGGGCCGTGCAGAAAGGGGCAGCGCACAGCGCGGGCACCGCAGGCGCCCACGCCCCGGCAGTGCATCCCGACAGTGCTCGCACAGCGGCAGGTCCAGACAGGGCGCTTCGCACAGCAGGCAGGCGCGCGGCAGCAGGCGAGCGGTCAGCTGATCCAGCCAGCGACGGCCGTGCTGCCAGAGCATGGCATGGGGAGAGGCTGGCATGTCCATTGAGGAGGCAAGGTGGGAATGAAATCGGGGCATATGCTTCCATCCATCCTATCCAGACGCTCCCCATCCTCCGCGCATCCTCTTCTATACTCGCCGACATGCTTAAGCCAGTCGGTCTGGACCGTGTCGCCTTGCGCCGGTCGTTCAATGAAAAGCGTTCGGGCGCCCAGCGGGCAGATTTTCTGCTGGCCGAGGTGGAGCGTCGGCTGGACGAGCGGCTGGAGCCGATGCGTCTGGACGGGGTGGAGACGGTACTGGACCTGGGCTGCGGTCTGGGCCGCTCGCTGCCGGTGCTGGCCCGACGTTTTCCGGAGGCGCAGGTGCTGGCGCTGGACATGGCCGAGCAGCCGCTCATCGAGCGGTATCGGCTGGATGTGCGGGCGCGGCGCGGCCTGCAGGGGCTGCTGGCGCGCATCCGCGTGCGCGAGAAACCGCAGACCCGTCCGCCGCACTGGATCGCGGCCGATGCGCATCGGCTGCCGCTGCCGGCCAACAGTGTGCAGGTGGTCTGGTCGAACCTGGTGTTTCACTGGTTCGACGATCCGCTGGCGGTGCTGAAGGAGTGCTATCGGGTGCTGAAGCCGCACGGGCTTCTGGTGTTCTCGGCCTTCGGGGTGGATACCTGCCGCGAGCTGCGTGCGCTGGTGCCGGATTCGTCGGCGCAGAACCTGGAACAGCAGCAGACACAAGGGCAGTGGCCGTCGCTGCAGGACATGCACGACTGGGGCGATGCCATGGTGGAGACCGGCTTCGATGCGCCGGTGATGGACACCGAACACATCCAGCTGGCCTATGAATCTGCCGCTTCGTTGCAGGCGGATCTGGCCGGGATGGGCTTTCCGGCGGCTGCGGAGGTTGTCGTGCCCGCGCTCACGGTGGAGCTGGTGTTCGGCCATGCCTGGGTGCCGGCGCAGAAGGCGCGCGCCGATGGGCTGGCGCCCATCAACATCCTTCGCCGGGGGCAGATGCCGGGGTGAGCGCTGCCGAGCCCTTCAGCGGCTGTACTGCTGGGCTGCTGGTCGGCTGGGCTCGGGCCACGCTGCACGGAGCCACGGCGCAATGGCACGACAACGGCGCACGGTGCCGCGGCGCGTATCGTACGAAGCCGTGGCGCCCATCCAGGCCGAGGCCGCCCTGCTGCGTCACGGGGCAGGCGCGCTGCCTGCAACGCGGTCTTCACAATTTCCGTGGTGAGCGCCTTCCTGCGTTAATATTTGTCGCTTGCAGCGTCGAGGTGGCTGACGGTTCGCATCCGGCCCCTGTACCGTGAGTCGACAGGGGCTGCATCGTGCCGGCATGGACGCGTGTCCGTGCCCGGGCATCCCTTTCCTTCGCAAGCCGCCTGGTCACCCTCCATGGTCATGAAAACACCTGAGTCCTCTCCCGGTCGTCTTCCCCTATCCGTCGATCAAGCCCCTGGCACGCCGCACCTGTCGCGGCGGCGTGTGCTGTCGTCCGTACCGGCCGCAGCCCTGTGGCTGGGGGGCAGCGCCCTGCTGGGGGGGCTGGCTGCCTGCTCGAAAGAGAAGAGCATGACGTTCAAGTCCACCGATCTGGGCGGCGCCGACTACGGCAACGAGCTGTCGCTGACTGATGTCAGCACCGGCAAGCCCGTGACGCTGGCCAGCTTCAAGGACCATGTGGTGCTGCTGTTCTTCGGCTTCACGCAGTGCCCGGACATCTGCCCCACCACGCTGCTGAAGGCCAAGGAAATCAAGGATGCGCTGGGAGCGGACGGCAAGCGGTTGGACGTGGTGTTCGTCACGCTGGATCCCGAGCGGGACACGGCCGAGGTGCTGCCGGCCTACGTGCATTCGTTCGACCCGTCCTTCATCGCCCTGCGCGGCGACATGGCGGCCACCAAGAAGGTGGCGCGCGAGTTTCGCGTCTTCTTCCAGAAGGTGCCCAATCAGGACGGTTCCAGCTACACGCTCGATCATACGGCTGCGTCCTATGTCATCGACAAGACCGGCAAGCTGCGCCTGCTGGTGCGCTACACTGATCCCATCGATAACGTGGTCAGTGACCTGAAGCAGTTGCTGGCGGCCTGATGCCGGCGTCCCCTCGACCGTTTCGTTTCCACCTGAAGCCCGTGCCACACGCATTGCACGGGTCCGGAGGCTCTTTCGCATGAACGCACTGGGTTGGCTTGTCCTTGGTCTGCTGATCGGCTGGGCCATCGAATTCGCCATCGACTTCCTGTACTGGCGCAAGAAGGCGCAAGAAGAGGCCGAGGCCCTGGCCCAGCAGGAAAGCGTGCTGCTGGCCCAGCAGACCGAGCTGGGGCACCGCCAGGCTACGCTGCGCCTGC
>CAUVLK010000343.1:0-3325 GCA_963552635.1 uncultured Lautropia sp.
ACGTGGTGTTTGCCTTCGTCTACAACCTGGCTTACGACCACATCTTCCCGATCCCGGAAGGGAAGGCAAAGTCCGCTGACGGTGGCACCGGACGCTGAGTCCGGACCATGGGGCCTGCCATCCCGATGGCCAGGCCCCGGCGCTTCCCGTTCAGGCCTTCATGAAGGTCAGCGCGCGTGCATCGAAGTTGCGCAGGTTGGGCAGTACCTGCAGCAGGTTGCTGTCCGAGAGCCCGAACCAGCGCCCCAGGGCGGCGGCGTACTGTTCCACCGAATAGCGGGGTACCAGCCGGCCGTTCACGTCTTGGCCGACGTCCCGTCCGAATGCGGGGAACTGGCCATACAGACGCCCGCCCTGCACGGCGCCGCCTACCACGAAGTGATGGCTTCCCCAGCCGTGGTCGGAGCCTGAACCATTGGTGAGCATGCTGCGGCCGAAGTCCGAGGCGGTGAACAGCGTCACCTGATCTTCCACGCCCAGGATCTGCATCTGTCGCACGAAATGTTCCAGGGCCTGGTCGACCTGCACCAGCAGCCGGTTCTGGGTGGTCTTCTGGCCGCCATGGGTGTCGAAACCGCCCAGGCTGACGAAGAACACCTGGCGGCGCACACCCAGGCTCTGCCGGCTGGCGATGATGCGCGACACCATCCGCAGCTGCTCGATGAGCGGGTTGGCGCCGCCGCCGCCACGGATGCCGGGCACGGCCAGCAGGCGTGAATCCTGCTCGTTGACCAGGCCGCTGCGCATGCGTTGCTGGTAGTCCAGCGTGCGGCGGTACAGTTCGCTGTAGGTCTGGGCCAGCAGGTTGTCGTTGCTGCGGGAGATCGACAGGATCTCGCGCAGCGGCCGGCCGCCATTGTGAACGTCGCCCAGATGCATCTCGGTCTGCACGAAGCCGATCTGGCCGGTGAGCGGCACGCTGTACGGCGAGACACGGTTGCCCGTCAGCCAGGCGGCGGCACTGTTGCCGGTGGAGATGGCGCTGAAGAACGGCGCGCCGGGGTTGTAGGCCTCGGCCAGCATGCCGGCCAGGTTGCCGCCCCAGCCGCTGCGGCTGCCTTCGGGCGAGAAGGTTTGCCAGGTGGACTGCTGGTCGTTGTGCGAATACAGCCGATCCGGGAAGCGCCGCGACAGGCGGCGGTATTCGTCCGGGGTGATGGGTTCGATCAGCGGCCCCACGTTGGCCACCATGGCCAGCTTCTTCTGGTTGAAGAGCTCGCGCGTCTGGATCAGGGCCGGGTGCAGGCCCAGCGTCAGCCCCCCGTTGCCGAAGGCAGCCAGGTTGTCGGGGCTGATGGGCAGCAGGCCGCCCGCCGATCCGGGCTCGGGCAATCCGATGCTGCCGCCACGCAGCGTCCGGTAGCGGTCCCAGGAGCCGCCGTTGGTGGCCACCACGGTGTTGGCCTGATCGTTGCCGCCGTACATGAACAGGCAGATGAGGGCCTTGTAGTCGTCGTTGCCCGCATTCTGTGCGGCGGCGGCTCCCATGTGTGCCAGGTTCAGCGCAAAGCCGCCGGATGCGGTCAGCGCCAGGCCCAGGCCGGATTTCAGCAGCCGGCGACGGCCCTGGTCGGTGCCGCCATGGTCATGATCGTGAGAGTGGTCGTGGCTCATTTCAGCACCAGGTAGTCAGTGGACAGCAGGGCAAGGTAGAGGGCCAGCGAGACGCGCTCGCGGTACACGCGACGCATGTCGTCGTTGTTGCGCTTGGGGACGGCTTCCGAGACGGCGCGGTGGATGATCGCCCGGGTGTCGGACTGCATCTGGCCGTTGAGAAACAGCACGTTGATCTCGTCCAGCAGCTGATCGACGTCCTTGGCCTTGGCGATCAGCGGTTCGATGTTGAACTTGATCTCGCGTGCCTGACCGCCGCTGTGACGTTCACCGTCCGGATGGGGAATCATGTTGCCCAGGCCCACGATGTAGATCGAGGTGCCTCCCACGAAGCGGTCCAGGTAGTCGGCATAGCCGGCCACGCTGCTTTCCTGCAGGATCTGCATCTCGGGGGCCACCAGGCCGGCGCGTGCGACGGGCGTGCCCGCCGGCGAATAGCCCGGACGGTAGAAGTTGAACACCGAGGGCGCGCGCATCGCGGTCTGGTTCAGGTTGCCCGGCACGTCGGTACGGCCGATTCCCCAGTAGCCGGTGCGCGAGCTGGCCTCAAGGGCGCGCATCAGGTGGGTGAAGCGCAGCACCGGCTCGCGGATGCGGCCGAAGGAGGGCTGCTTGCGGGCGTTGTCGCCCCGGGCTTCCTCGTCCAGCAGCACGGCGCGGATCACGGCCTTCATGTCGCCGCGCACGCCCTGGCCGTTGTTGTTGAAGGCGCTGGCCACACGCCGCACGTAGGCGGGCGAGGGGTTGCTGGTGACCAGACGCTGGATCAGCTGCCGACCGATGAAGGGGCCGACGTTCGGATGGTTGAAGAGGGTGTCCAGTGCCACCTTCAGATCGGCGGTGGTGCTGGACTGGCCTTCGGCGATGGTGGTGCCCAGGAAGCGCTTTTCCAGCGTGGAGTGGTACTGGTCATAGGCCACCATCGGTCGCGTCTCGCGCTCGTTGGTGTTCTCTGCGCAGTAGCCCGCACGGAAGAAGCACTCGTGGGTCAGCCGTCCGCCGTTCCAGCTCCAGCCGGTGAAGACGCGCGCCAGGCCGATCACGTCGTTGTTGCTGTAGGTGGGAATGGGCCGGCCCTGGGCATCCTTCTTCGGCGTGCCGTCCAGGTTCAGCTGCTCCAGCCCGATGGTGAAGAGCTGCATCACTTCGCGGGCGTAGTTCTCGTCGGGCGCCTGCGTGAGCTTGCCGGTCGAGTCAAAGCGCTCCTTGTGGTTGCCGATGTGCGTCAGGTAGACGCCCATCATCGGGTGCAGCGTCACGTCCTCCAGCAGCTGGCGGAAGTTGCCGAAGGCGTTGCGGGCCAGCATGTCGTAGTAGCTGACGATCCCTTTCGGGAAATGGCTGACATCGCCGTTGGTCGACACCACGAAGATCTGTGACAGCGCAAAGGCCACGCGCTGGCGCAGCTGGTCCTGCTGGACGGTGGAATACCACCAGGCGTTGTGGGCGTCCTCCAGTTCCGAGACCTTTTTGTTGCCCTCGGGCCCCCTTCTCTGGCGCCAGTACCGCATGGTGTTCAGCAGCGAGGTGGCCGGACGCGAGAACTGGGTCTCGATCCATTCATTGGCCGTCCTGCCGGTCAGGGCCCGGATGTCCTTCGGGCTGGAACCGTAGCTGGCCTGAGCCAGGAAGCGGCTGGCCTCGGCCGGTGAGGTGAGCGTCCAGCGCGGATGGCTTGATGCGGCTGCCGTGGCTGCAGGTTGCGAAGATG
>CAUVLK010000344.1:0-3297 GCA_963552635.1 uncultured Lautropia sp.
ATACCACCAGGCACTTTCATCCGACTGAGCGGAAGCAGCCATGTCCACGGACACCGACGTATCGGCCCCATCCAGCCCAACAGAAGTTCTGCCCTTTTCCGCCACCGAAATTGGCTGCACGTTCGCAGCTTCAAGCCGGGCATGCCGGGCAATGATCAGCCGCCCCGCCGGATCGTAGGCAAACTGATGCGCATGCGTCTGCGTATCGATGCGCGCCACCTTGCCATCTGACCGATAGCCATAGCGCATCGAGTACAGCGCATTTCCATCAAGCGACACAGAACCCGGTCGACTTTCCCGGAACTCCGCCAGACGGCCTTCCCCATTCCACGACAGCTGCCGCTGCACACCGTTGCCCAGCAACCAGCGGTCATCCATGCCCTTATCATCAACAGTGCTGCCCACCAGCTCGCGACGATAGAGCAACCGTGCCGGTGCCTTCGCATGCTCCTTCAGCGTCACTTCCACAGCGGCTGACTTTCCATCACGCCCCTGCCGCGGGGCACGATGCACCACGCTTCCATCCGGCAACGTCACCTGATCCGGCTGCGACTGGTTGCCGGCATAGGTGTACTGGTAACGGAAGGTCTTCGTCACGACGCCGTTTTCCGGATGGAGATCAACCTGCCGTTCGACGACACGTCCCTGCGCATCGTGGCGATAGTGCTCCGTGACGTTGCTGCCCTGCACCTCCACCAACCAGCGGCCTTCATAGCGGTAGCGGGTCTCATCGCGGAATCCGTCCAGGGACGTCACGGTCTTCACCAGCGGACGGTCCCAGGCATCCCGCACAAAGGTCACGACGGCACCCGTGGCATCGGTCTCGCGCACCACGCGGTCTGCCTCGTCGTAATGGATCGTGTCCGTGCCCGCATCCGGCGAGACGATCTGCACCACACGATTGAAATCGTCCACCCGGATGGTCTGCCGCACGCCGTTATCGGCCACATGGCGCAGGGCCCCGGCCTCGGCATGAAAGCGCCCGACATCCTCCAGCCAGGCCATGCTGCTGCCAGCCCAGCCATCGGTGCTGCTGGACACTTCACGTCCCAGAGCATCCACCAGCGTCCAGCGCGAATTGCCCTGAGCATCGTCACCATCACGGCGCACCTGTACCGTATCCTGAGGTCCCGGCAAGGGACCGTCGATATGGGTCAGCAGCCCCTTGTCGTCATAATGCGCCGTCGTCGTGCGGCTGACCGGCTGCCCCAGGCTGTAGCCGGACTCGGTCAGCGTGACCGGCAGCACACGCCCTGCCATGCTCCGGTAGGTGAATCGCACCTGGTACATCCTGCCAGGCTCGACACTGGGCCGCTCGACCAGCGTGGGGTACGAGTTGCTCAGATCGGCATATTCATAGCGGCGATGCAGCTGCCACGCCGTCTCGGCAAAGCGGGAAGCGATCGGTCCCTTTTTCTGGGTGGAAACCTCTTTCTTGCGCTCACGCCATGTACGCACGTAGACCGCCTGTGTGCGGCCGTGCATGTCCCGTTCGAAACGGAATTCCCGGTGGAAAGACTGGCGCATGGCATCCACCCTCTGATGCATGCCCACCATATGACCGGCTTCGTCATAGCGGTAGTCCCGATCGGCCAGACGGCAATGCGCGCACTGCTGGCCGGTAATGGAGAGCGTCTGCCAGCTGCCATTGAAGTTTCGATACCGATAGGTCTGCTTGCGCCCCTGCCGGTCCTCGACCTCGGTCTGCAGCACGCCCGCCGCATCGGCCGACTGGTAGCCAAACTGCATCCGCTCGCCCTGCCAGCCCTCATACTGTCGTACCCTGCCCTGCGCATCATAGTGCCACTGGCTGAGCGTCACGCGCCGTTTCAGTGCAGGTGACTCCACCTCAATGGCCGTCAGCGCAAACGGAAAGCCGGGATCCTCGTAGCGATAGAGACGCCGGTTGCCGGAGGGCGCCTCCGCGGCCACCAGCTGACCGGTGGGCAATACCTTGTAGCGCCATGTCCCTTGCGGGTGATCGATGGCCATCAGGTGATTCTGATGATCGTAACGGAAGCGCATGGTGCGACCATCCGGATCCACCACCGACAGGATCCGGCCACCTGGCGCACGCTCGATGCGCAGCACATGCGTGTCCAGCCGGATGGCCAGCAGCCAGCCTTCTGTATTGAAGTCCAGCTCCCGTCCGTCCGGCCAGCGCCACCGATACCCGCCCTGGGGCAACGACGTGACCGTACCGTCCTCGGGCTCCGAACCCACGCACTGCATGGCCTGCTGCTCTGCATGGACCTGCCCGGCGACGGAAGCCCCCACCTTCCAGGCTGCACGATCCCCCTCCGACACATCCGGGCGCCAGAAGATGCGCCGCATGCCGTCGGCCTGAACGATCTGGATTGTCTTTCGGGTCGCGAACAGCCGCGTGTCATAGGAAAAATGCCACGCACGCCCCAGCGCGCCATCCACGGCGGCCAGCGACGAGTTGTAGTGACGGCGGATCTCCAGCCCCAGCGGCCCGTCCAGCGGCTCGGCATCCAGGTCCATCTGCACCTTCTGTCCCGTCTGCGGATTGACGGGGTTACCTACCCCCACCCGCACGCTCTTCTTGCCGGGCATGCTGGCCACCCCCAGGGCAGCGCAGGGCGCCTCGGTCGGCGTGGCGCTGCAGCGATTGCGGACATCCGCGCCCCAGGTGCTCAGCTTCTGCTCGGCGGTGGGCCTGGGCTGATCATCAGCAATGCGATAGGGAATGTCAGCGTATGAGGGCAGCAGCGGAGGCGCCTTGTCGTTGTCCTTCGCCGTTCCCGCTGGATGCACGACATCCGCCGGCCTCTCGGGCGCGCTGTCGGACTTCCTGACCTTGCCCCTGGAAACGCCTGATCCCGCAGCCCCCGCCACGGCTGCCCCAGCCTGTGCAGCCTCGGTTCTGGCTCCCTCCCCGGCTACCGTCCACCCAGGTACCAGCAGAGACAGCGACACCACACCGACGACCCTGTATCCCAGCTTCATGTCCAGCCCTCGTTCCCGCAGGATTTCCGACGGGCTGAACTCTGACGGATCACGCCGCCTCTGCCGATCCGGCAAACGAACGAAGGCGGGATTCCATCACGGCGCGACTAGGCCATCCGGATGATCGAGCCCCGACTCCCCCACAGTCGTGGCTACGCGGTTCCTGCCTACCCGAACGGCGTGAGAATCAACGAGAACCCCACCACGACCGTCGTCAGCATTGCCACGGCCGCAAAGATCAGAATTCGTCATGGCATCAGTCCCGCCCGGCCGGACGGCCACGATCACGCGCCCAACCGCGGGGGCTGCGCCAGCAGACTTAGAATG
>CAUVLK010000345.1:0-3258 GCA_963552635.1 uncultured Lautropia sp.
CCCCCCGAAGTACCCCCCGAAGTGCCACACCCCGAAGTGCCACACCCCGAAGTGCCACACCCCAAGGCCCTTCACGACCCTGCCCTCGCGCTGCCTCGACCCCGCAACAAAAAAGCCCCGACAGGCGGGGCTTGAGGTACAGCAATGGTGAAGAGCGTTGTGGTCAGTGCAGCTCGCCGCTACGGCGCTTCTGGATGAAGTCCCGGGTCTCGGACACGATGACGTTGGACAGCAGCAGCAGCGCGATGAGGTTGGGCACTGCCATCAGGCCGTTGAACACGTCAGCAGCCGCCCAGACCAGGCCCAGATTGACGCCCGCACCCAGCAGCACCGTCACGACGTAGATGATGCGGTAGATGGGTACCACCTTCTCACCCCCCAGGTAGGAAGCGCACTTCTCGCCGTAGTAGCACCAGCCCAGGATGGTGGAATAGGCGAAGAAGACCAGGCCGAAGGTGACCAGCCAGCCACCGGGGCCCGGGAGCAGGTCGTTGAAGGTGTGGGAGGTGAGCGCCGCTCCCGTGTCGCCACTGGTGGCGTAGAGCCCCCCGATGACCAGCACGATGCCGGTGATGCTGCAGACGACCAGGGTGTCGAGGAAGGTGCCCGTCATGGAGACCAGCGCCTGCCGGCAGGGATGGTCCGTCTTGGCCGCGGCAGCAGCAATGGGCGCCGATCCCATGCCGGACTCGTTGGAGAAGACGCCGCGCGCCACACCATAGCGGATGGCGGTACCCATGGCGCCGCCCACCACGGCATCCAGCCCGAAGGCCGAACGGCAGATAAGTTCGACAGCCGGAATGACCTTGTCGTAGTGCAGGAAGATGATGGCAAGCCCCCCCACCACGTAGACGATGGCCATGAACGGCACGATGAACGAGGTGGCCTTGGAAATGCTCTGGATGCCGCCCAGCACCACGACGGCGGTCAGGACCGTCAGCGCCACACCGGTAATCCAGGGATCGACGTGGAAGCTGGCCTGAATGGCCTGGGCCACCGAGTTGGCCTGCACCGAACTGCCGATGCCGAAAGAGGCCAGCACGCCGAACAGGGCAAACAGCACGGCCAGCCACTTGATGCCCAGGCCGCGCTCGATGTAGTACATGGGGCCGCCGCTCATCTCCCCCTTGTCGTTGGTGATGCGGTACTTGACGGCCAGCACGGCCTCGCCGTACTTGGTGGCCATGCCGAAGAAGGCGGTGATCCACATCCAGAAGACAGCGCCAGGGCCACCGGAGACGATGGCCGTGGCCACGCCGGCAATGTTGCCGGTACCGATGGTGGCCGAAAGCGCGGTCATCAGCGCCCCGAAGTGGCTGATGTCGCCCTCGTGATCCTTCTCGTGTTCCTTGGGAGGCGAGAAGGCCTGCTTCAGCGCCATGGGCAGCATGTGGACCTGCAGGAAGAGCAGGCGAAACGACAGATAGATGGCGGTGCCGCCCAGCAGGATGAGCAGGGGAGCCCCCCAGACGTATCCGCCCAGCCATTCAAGGAAATTCTGCAGTGCCTCCACGGGTTGCGCTCCTGTGTGATGTGTTCTGTGAGGGTGCCTCCTGCCCTGCTCGGGAAGCGCCCTGCCCTGCGGAATGATGCAAATCCGCATCAGGCCAAGAGTTTAGACAATTTTTCCGGGCACTTGCTGCAGCGCGATACCCGTCCGGATTGGTGATTGCCCTAGGAACCCGGCACCGCGTTGCCGTCGAGCGGGGCCATGCCCCACAGCGTCCCCACCAGCAGGATGGCGACCAGGAGCACGGTGACGATGAGGGCCGGGAGGACCCAGCTTCCCTCAGCCCGGCGGTTCATCTGCAGGAAGTACACCATGTGCACGATGATCTGCACGACGCCCAGGCTCATGACGATCAGGGCGGTGGTGGCCGTGTCCTCGAAGGCGCCGGTCATCACCAGCCCGAAGGGAATGAGGGTGAGGATGACGGCCAGGAGGAAGCCGATGTTGCAGTCCGTCCCGCTGGCGCGCGGGGGTCGCCCCAAGGGCTCAGGAGCAGGCGGATGCCGGCCTGCCGCGGCCGGAGGGCTGGGATGCCGGGGGACGCTCATGACAGGGATCCGATCAGGTGGACGAGGGAGAACACGGCAATCCAGACCACGTCCAGGAAGTGCCAGAACAGGGTCAGACACCGGATGCGGCGCCGGTTGGCGGGGATGAGGCCATGCTGGCCGACCTGAACCAGCAGGATGATCAGCCAGACCAGGCCGAAGGCAACGTGCAGCGCATGGATGCCCACCAGCGCGAAGAATGCGGACAGGAAGGCGCTGCGCTGCGGCGTGGCCCCCATCCCGATCATGTGAATGAACGCGTGGACCTCGACGCCCAGGAAGGTCAGGCCGAAGAGGCCGGTGAGGGCCAGCCAGCCGAGCGTGGCGTGCTTCTCGCTGTCCTGCATGGCCACGACGCCATGGCCGCCGGAGAAGGACGCACACAGCAGCAGGGCGGTGCTCAGCGCAACGAGCTTCAGATCGAAGATGTCGGCCCCGGAGAAGCCGGTTGCGTAGTTCCGACCCAGCACAGCGTAGACGCCAAAGAGACAGGCGAAAAGGAGCAGGTCACCGATCAGGAAGAGCCAGAAGCCAAGCATCGTCCCGTTCTCGGGGTAATGCGCTTCCGTCAGGTGGAACTGGCGGGTACCGGTTTCGACCGGCCCCTGGCGGGACAGGGTTGCGCTCATGTCAGAGGGGCGAATGCGGATCATGGACGGAAGCGGATGGTCAGACATGCCGGGCCAGTAGTCGGGTCCGGCCGGCCTCGGTACGCTCGACGTGGGCCGCCGGGATGGGGAAGCCCCGTCCATGGCTGAATGCATGTGCGATGACAACACCCAGCAGCATGATGAAGCTTGCACCGGCCAACAGCCACATCTGCCAGATCATGCAGAAGCCGAAGACCGCGCCGAGTGCGGCGATGGTGAAGCCAGCCGCCGTGTTCTTCGGCATGGGAATGGGGATGAACCCACCGGTGGGCCGCACATAGCCATTGCGCTTCATGTCCCACCAGGCATCGATCTCATGCACGACCGGGGTGAACGCGAAGTTGTAGTCCGGCGGCGGCGAGGCGGTGGACCATTCCAGCGTGCGGGCATCCCAGGGGTCGCCGGTCTCGTCGCGCAGCACAGAGCGCCGGATGAAGCTGTGCACCAGCTGGGCGATGAGGGACAGGATGCCCACCAGGATGAGGCCGGCACCGCAGGCGGCGATGAGGAACCCGACCTGCAGCGATGGATCGTCGACGTGGCTCATGCG
>CAUVLK010000346.1:0-3258 GCA_963552635.1 uncultured Lautropia sp.
GCGGCGTGCAGGACGTGGGTGGCCCAGCGGGAAAGGCGGTGGGCGTCATCGGCCCGCATGGGCAGGGCGCCGGCTGCGCGGATCTTCTGCAGGGTCTCGTCGCTGCGTGCCACGCCCACGACCTGCCAGCCGTGGTGCAGCTGCTGCACCACGCGCTGGCCGATGTCGCCGCAGCCGATGATCAACAATCGTTGACGGCGGAAACGCCGGGGAACTGGGCGATAATGCGGGGTTTGGCCTTTCTTCTGGATCATGCGCCAATCCTTACGGGGGAACTGACATGACTTACAACGTGACGATCTCGCCCAGCGGCCGCCAGTTCAAGGTGGACATTGGCACCACGGTGCTGGAAGCCGCACTGGACCAGGGCATCGTGCTGCCCTATGGCTGCAAGGACGGCGCCTGTGGGGCGTGCAAGTCGCTGGTGACGGACGGTAGTGTAGAGCAGGGCAAGCACCTGCCGTCGGCGCTGTCGTCGGTCGAGATGACGCAGGGCTATGCGCTTTTGTGCACGGCCACGCCCACGTCGGACCTCACCATCGAGACGAAGGTGGTGGATGGTGCCAGCGACATTCCGGTGCGCAAGCTGCCCTGTCGGGTGCGCTCCATCGAGGCGCTGGCGCCGGACGTGCGCTGTATCCGGCTGCAGCTGCCGTTTTCCGAGCGGCTGCAGTATCTGGCCGGCCAGTACGTGGACCTGATCTTCCCCGACGGCGTGCGGCGCAGCTATTCCATGGCCACGGCGCCCGGCACGCTGGAGGACGTGGAGCTGCACATCCGCCACCTGCCGGGCGGGCATTTCACCGACCGGGTGTTCGGGGTGGGCCCGCGGCCGCCGCTGAAGGAGCGCGAGATCTTCCGGCTGGAGGGGCCGTTCGGCACCTTCTTCCTGCGCGAGGACAGTGACAAGGCGGTGGTGCTGCTGGCCAGCGGCACGGGCTTTGCGCCCATCAAGGCCATCGTGGAGCGCATCTCGGCATTGCAGGCGGCCGGCAGCTTCCGGCGGCCGGTGCGGCTGTATTGGGGCGGGCGGCGTCCGGCCGATCTCTACCACGACGCGCTGTGCCGTCAGTGGGAAAAGGATCTGGCCGACTTCCAGTATGTGCCGGTGCTGTCGGACGCGCAGCCCGAGGATGGCTGGACGGGGCGTACCGGCTTCGTGCACCTGGCGGTGATGGCCGATCTGCCCGACATGTCGGGGCACGAGGTCTATGCCTGCGGCGTGCCGGTGATGGTGGAATCGGCCCGACGCGACTTCGTGGCGCAGTGCGGGCTGGATGGGGCCGATTTCTACGCCGATGCCTTCACGTCGGAGGCCGACCGGCAGGCGGCGGCCTGATCCGTTGCCCGTAAGGGCCGCTGTCCGGGCCTGGGTGGTCCGGGCGGCCTGACCCCCGAATTTCCTCACGGACTGCTGCCCTGGTCGATTTCCTGTAATCTGGCCGGCAGTCGAAACGACGAAGTGCATATCGGGCCGCCACGGGGGCGGCCCCGCTTCAGGAATGGATCTGAGCACGGCAGCCGCAAGGCGCCGCCCGGGCCTTCCCCAGTGAGGAGATGATCATGAGACGACTGCTCACGCCCAAGAACCTGCTGCTGCTGGTCCTGCTGGCCGTGATGTTCTGGTCCTTCTACAGCGGTGCTTCGCCATCGCACAGCACGCCGCCGGCGTCGGCGGACAAGGCCGCGACGGCGCAGGGCGGTGGCGCGGCAGCTGCGGCGCAAGCCTCGGATGGCGCACCCGAGCAGCCGGTGGGCTTGCCGCTGGCCTATCTGCAGAAGCTGAAGGACGTGGCCGACAAGCCGGCCACCACCTACATCAAGCCTGGCCGGCCCACGCTGGTGAAGTTCTGGGCCAGCTGGTGCCCGCTGTGTCTGTCGGAACTGGCCGACACCAATGCCTGGGCCACCGATGAGCGCTTCTCGTCGGCGGTGAATCTGGTCACGCTGGCCTCGCCCGGCTTCCTGCACGAGAAGCCGCAGGCCGACTTCGTGACGTGGTATGGCGGGCTGGACTATCCGGCCATGCCGGTGCTGCTGGATGTGGGCGGCCTGCTGGCGCGGCAGCTGGGCGTGCGGGTGTATCCGTCGTGGGTGCTGCTGGATGCCGATGGCGGCGTGGCGCGGGTGGTGCGCGGGCGCCTGTCCGAAGCGCAGGCGCTGGCCCTCATCGAGGACCCCGAGGCCGATCTGGCACGGCTGGCGCAGGCCGAGCGTGCTTCCTTCTATCAACCGGATTCGCAAAAATCATCGAAAGTCATGAATACCAGGACCATCTATCTGGCCGGCGGCTGTTTCTGGGGCGTGGAAGCCTATTTCCAGCGCATCCCGGGTGTGGTGGATGCCGTGTCGGGCTATGCCAATGGGCGCACGCAGAACCCCAGCTACGAGGACGTGATCCGTGGCGCGGGCCATGCCGAGACGGTGAAGGTGACCTATGACGCCGACCGCTTGAGCCTGGCCGACATCCTGCAGTACTACTTCCGCATCATCGATCCCACCAGCCTGAACAAGCAGGGCAATGACCGCGGTGCGCAGTACCGCACGGGCGTCTACTACACGGATGCGGCCGATAAGGCCACCATCCAGCAGGCGCTGGATGCGCTGCAGCAGAAGTACAGCCGCCCGCTGGTGGTGGAGAACCTGCCGCTGCAGAACTTCTACGAGGCCGAGGAATATCACCAGGACTATCTGGCCAAGAACCCCAACGGCTATTGCCATATTGACGTGCGCAAGGCCGACGAGCCGCTGCCGGGCAAGCCGGCCGGCAATCCGCCGGCAGCCGCTGCCGTGGGCAAGGGCTTTGATGTGGCCAGCTACCGCAAGGCTTCCGATGCCGAGCTGAAGCAGCGTCTGAGCGCCGAGCAGTACCGCGTCACGCAGCAAAGCGGCACTGAGCGCGCCTTCACGCATGAATATGACCACCTGTTTGCGCCCGGCATCTACGTGGACGTGGTGAGCGGCCAGCCGCTCTTCAGCTCGAAGGACAAGTTCGATTCCGGCTGCGGCTGGCCCAGCTTCACGCGGCCCATCCAGCCGTCGGCCGTCACCGAGCACGAGGACCTCAGCTACAACATGCGGCGTGTCGAGGTGCGCAGCCAGGCCGCCGATTCGCACCTGGGGCACGTGTTTCCCGACGGCCCGCGCGACAAGGGCGGTCTGCGCTACTGCATCAACGGCGCCAGCCTGCGCTTCATCCCGCTGGAGAAGATGGCCGAAGAGGGCTATGGCAACCTGATCGATGCCGTGAAGTGATCA
>CAUVLK010000347.1:0-3235 GCA_963552635.1 uncultured Lautropia sp.
TACGCTCACCGTCTCGCCAAAGCCTGCGCCGTGGGTATCGGTGACGGCGTAGGCACGGCTGGCCAGCAGCGGCAATCCGGCCAGCAGCAGCGTGTAGGCGTCGGCCCGTCCGGTGGCCTGCGAGGCCGCAGCCCAGATCATCGGCACGAAGACGGCAAACAGCACCAGGCCCGCATAGTGGCCCTGACCCAGTCGATGCAGCACATAGGCCAGAGCCCCAATGCCCAGAACCACCAGCACGGTGAGGATGCTGAAGCGCGGGCTGGCCCCATCGACCGCGGCTTCCTCCTCATCGGCCGTCAGCCGCGCCGGGCGCAGCAGGGCCAGCAACGCGGGACAGACCAGCAGCATCCCCAGCACATCGGCCAGCCAAGCCGACAGCAGCAGCTGGGCAACACCGTACTGATGCAGTGGGGCAATCTGGAAGGTGTAGACGAGACCGCCGAAGAGCAGGGCGTCAATGGGCGCCGAGACCAGCAGGCTCATGGCCAGAAAGCGGCTGACCGAATCCAGTCGGTACTCGGGCGGCTTCCAGTCCGCCAGACGGCGCAGCAGGCGGATCGCCTGCCAGGGGCCCAGCATCGAGGCCGCGCCCAGAATGAGTGCGTAGCGCGGGTCCTGTGTGGCCGCCAGCGCCCACAGGCCAGCCCCTGCGGCAGCCACCGGCAGCCAGCGTAGTCCGTGGTACCAGGCAAAGGCAAAGCCGACGGCCGCGCTGGGCCAGATCAGCAGCTTCCAGGCCGAACCGGCCGAGATGAGCTGCGCCACGGCACACAACAACAGGGACAGGCCGGCAGCGTGCAGACAACGCACGGCCAGCGGCAGATGCTCGAATTGGGCGAAACGCTTCACACGGGTCAACCTTCAGCGCGACGGACTTTCATGAGGATCTGTCGCGAGAATACCCGGAGGCTCGCCATAAGCCATGGGATTTCGTGCCGGCGTCGTAGATTGCGAGACGCCTGCGTCAGGTTGGCACAACACCACGCCGGCTGGTTTCAGCGCTGACCGGCTGACTCCGGGCGCAGCCCCCCGTCCAGCATGTTCAGCACGCCCATGCCGGGAATGGTCAGGTCGGCGGGTTTCTGGTTGTCCGGGCAGGCGCCCAGCCAGCGTGCCTCGGTGTACTCGCTATCTTCGCGCCGGTTGTTGGCCAGCGGCGGCGAATAGAGGATGACGGTGTCGATCCGGTAGTGCGACTGGAAGTCGCCTGTCACCGTCGACTGGCTGACGATGGTGGTGCGACTGTCCTTGCAGGTGGAGTCGGCCACCCAGTTGATGCCCACGCGCTTGAAGGCACCCAGCTGGCAGGCTCCGCGCTTGCCCACCTTGCGGTCCAGGTGGTGTTCAGGCGTGTCGGTCTGATCCCCCACGCACAGGCGCACAGGCGGCAGCCCCAGCTGTTCACTGGCACCGCTGCGGATCTCCCACAGCCCCGGCTTGCGCCGCGGGTAGTCCAGTCGCCCGGGGCTGGCGGCGCTGTCGAGCGGGACGATCAGCTCGCTGTCCAGCGCCTTGTCCTCCGACGCAGCCTTGGCCGGCGGGGCCCAGGAGGCCAGGGTGGCAAGGGCGAGCAAGGCACACAGGAAAGCCGTGCCCGTACGCAGCGGCACCGACGGCGCGGCCAGTAAGCCGTGCGCGTGCCGGCGGACAAGGGCAGAAAGCATGGACGGGGCAGGTGGATTCACAAAGCCTCGGATGACGGGATCGAGAGTGAGCGCCTGGGTGATCGGGCGCCTGGCGAGACCATGGTAATCGGTTGTGAGCGGCTTGTCCTCGATAGACAGCGCATCCGGCCATGCCATGTGTCGATGGCAGGACGGGTCACCCCGTCAGTTCCATGGCATCCGGTCCCCCTGAACCGCATGCTCCCCGTCAAGAAGCTGCAGCGAAGGCTGTCCCCAAGCGACAGCAAGGGCGCACATACGTTCCCCGTCACGAAGCTGCAGCACAGGCAGCGCAAGGTGCCTCATGCCGTCTGAAGCGCCACGTTGCGTGGCGCTGCACGGGGGCGGCCTGTTGCTGCCGGTGTGCGATCAGTTGCTGCTCATGGTCTGCAGCTGGCTGGGATGCACGCATTCATCCACCAGACGCTGGCCGCTCTTCTGATTCATCAGCATCGACTTGTTGCGGATCTGGATGAACAGCGTCTCGCCGCGCACGTCCTCCAGACGCAGCGCGCCGGTGCTCGAGAGCACGGGCTTCATCAGCCACTGCTTGCCCTTGAAGCCCAGATCCACGTAGCCGGGGTGCTGGGCGCTCTTGCTGACGCTGACGGTCTGCCGGAACTCGCACTGGCTGACGCCCAGGTTGACCCGGTCAAAGGCAGCCATCTGCTGGCTGTCGGCCGCCTGCACGGCGATGGGCGCCAGTACTGCGGCAGCGGCAGCCGCGTGACCGGCCCTGACATGGGTGGCGCGGTGCTTGACCACCTTGCTGCCCTTGGCCTGGGCGGCCTTCTTCGTGGTGTGTGCGCTGTCGGTGGCAGCCTGCGCAGACGGTGGCGACATCAGCATGCCGGCGGCAAGAACCGCGGGCAGGGCGGCAAGCGGCGACAGACGGCGGGCACCGACACGTGCGGCCGGACGGTGTTGGGAGAGGGAGATCAGATCCATGACAGGTTCCAGATGATTCAGACTGCGACCGGCAGCGCGGCCAGGACGTTGGCCGATCGGTCGAAGCCCGCCCTGGCGGGCCCGGCTCTCGTCGTCACGGCTGTTCTTCCAGGAGGGCGAATGTCAGGTTATCGGGACCCACATCGTGGGCGCCGGGGAGGATGATCGTGCCGTCCCACGGCTTCACCACGCGTGCCGCCCGGACACGGTGGCAAGCGATGACGAGGCGCGAGAGGGCAGTCGGTCAGCAACACCCAGGGCGTAATAACTGACGGCCGAGAACCAGTCAAGGCGGGGAGACATCTTGTTCACCCCTGCCATGACCCGTTACAGGCGTTGTGCGATATTGAACACTTTCTGATCGCCCGATGCCTCGGAAAAAAGGCGTGCAACCGCCCTGATCATCACATTGCGGGGAGGGCAAATGGCGTAGGCTGGGCGGTCTGGACGAATGAGATCCTCGGGACGCGCTCACGCGTCGCCGAAGAATGCGGCCTTCACGTCCGGTGAAAGCGGCACACCGGTGCGCCACGCCTGCTGAAGCACGTGCCACCAGTACCGATAGCTGGCACGATCGTGAAGCTCGTCGGCGTGACGGATGGGCCCCCAGTCGGCTGCCC
>CAUVLK010000348.1:0-3228 GCA_963552635.1 uncultured Lautropia sp.
CACCGGGTGTCGCCCGCCCTTCACGAGTAGTCCCGGCACGGCCAGCAGGCCCGGTCGGCTCCAGCCCGACTGCCCGGCCACCTGGGCAAAGGCCTGGCAGACATCCAGGTGTGCCAGGCCGGCGGCCAGCCGCTGCAGGGCCGGCGTGTGCGGGGCCAGCTCGGTCAGCAGCTGCTCATAGAGCGCCCGCTCGCGGGCCAGCGCCCGCTCGCGGGCCGACAGTGCCTTGTCCTCGAAGGCCTTCAGTTCGGGCGTGATGTAGCGTTCGGCCGCCTTCAGCGTCTGGCGGCGCCGGTATTCGGTGGGGATGCGGTCGGCGTGGCTGCGGCCCACCTCAATGTAGAAACCGTGCACGCTGTTGTAGCCCACCTTCAGCGTGGCGATGCCGGTACGCTCGCGCTCACGCGCCTCCATCTCGGCCAGAAAGCCGTCGCAGCCTTCGTCGATGGCACGCAGCTCGTCGAGCTGGGCATCGAAGCCGGGGCGGATCACGCCACCATCGCGGATCATCGTGGCTGGCTCGTCCAGCAGCGTGGCCGACAGCCGTTCGCCGATGGCCGGGTCGATATCGGCGGCCTGCGCCAGCTGCTGCAGCGCGGTGAGGGCCGCTGGTTCTGTTTCAGTGCCCGGAACATCCAGCTGGGCCTGCAGCTGCGAGACGCAGGCGCCCAGGACCGGCAGGCTGTCGCGCAGCGCCACCAGCTCGCGTGGCCGCGCGCTGCCCAGCATGATGCGCGAGGTGATCCGCTCGATGTCGGCCGCCTGCGAGAGCAGCCGACCGATGGGCTGCGCCATGTCCTTATCCAGCAGCAGCGCCACCAGCGCCTGGCGGGCATGCACGGCAGTGCGGTCCTGCAGCGGCGCCAGCAGCCACTGGCGCAACAGCCGGCTGCCGGCCGCGGTGGCGCAGACATCCATCCGCGACAGCAGCGTCGGCCCCTGTTCCTCCTGCAGCGGGCGTACCAGTTCCAGATTGCGGCGTGCCACCTGGTCGATGATGATGTGCGCTTCGCGCCGCACGCGTTCGATGGGCTGCAGGTGCCGGAAGGGCTGGCCGATGTTCTGGCCCAGGTAGACCAGCAGCGCACCGATGGCGGCCTGGCCGGCCTCGTCCTCCTGAAGCTCGGTAGCGTGCAGCGTCTGGATGCCCAGGGCCTCGCAGATGGTGCGACCGGCACGCGCCACGTCGAACTGCCAGTCCGGTCTGGCCAGGATGGGCATCACCGGCGTGGTGCGGGCATGCAGGCGCAGACGCTCCAGCAGCACCGACTTGTTGCGCGCCGCTGCCTCGGAAACCAGCAGCTCGCCCGGGCCGATCCGCTCGATCTCGGCTTCCAGCTCGGCCTCGGGCAGGGAGGTGAGCGTGCAGCGCCCGCTGGCGGCCACCACGGTGGCCAGCGTGACCTGCGGTGCGGTCCTGGCACCCCGCCGACCCGCGCCGGAGAACACCAGCGCCGCCAGTGGCCGGTCCTCGCGCTCGGGCAGCAGTTGCGCGTCCGTCAGCGTGCCGGGGGTGATGGTGCGGATCACCTTCCGCTCCACGGGCCCCTTGCTGGTGGCCGGGTCCCCGATCTGCTCACAGATGGCCACCGACTGGCCCAGTGCCACCAACCGCGCCAGGTACTGCTCCAGCGCCTGCACGGGTACCCCGGCCATCGGGATCGGCTCGCCCGCCGACGTGCCGCGCTTGGTCAGTGTGATCGACAACAGCTGCGCCGCCTTGCGGGCATCGTCGTAGAACATCTCGTAAAAGTCGCCCATCCGGTAGAAAAGCAGCGCATCCGGATGTTCGGCCTTGATGCTCAGGTACTGGCGCATCATCGGCGTGTGGGCAGAGAGATCGACGGAGGACATGGCAGGCAGGCAAGCGTTGGGAACCAGACACGATGGTAACGTGATGGCAACCCGTGAGCTGTGCGATCCGGGAGCCCGGGCAGTCCGGGGGGCTGGACAGTCTGGTCGTCCAGGCAGTCAGGCGCTTGGGGAGCGTTTGGCCCCCCTGGACGATCCGGGGCTCGGGGCCGTTCGACACCCTGGAGGCTTCCTGCTGCTGCCGGGGCCCACGGGGCAGATCGATGCTCAGCGTGCTGCGTCGGTGTTCCAAGGCGCCTCCCGCCAGCGCCGGGTCAGGAACTCGATGAAGACGTCCAGCCGGCGCGGTACCGGGTCGCGGCGCGCCCGCACGGCGCTGATGTGGGTGACGGGCACCGTCCAGTCGGGCAGCACCGGCACCAGGCGTCCGCTGCGCAGGGCATCGTGGATGTCCCAGGTTTCCCGCAACGAGATGCCCAGTCCTGCCAGGCACCAGGCGTGCAGGATGTCACCGCTGTCGCTGCCCAGCGCCCCGTTCATCGCCACCGTCCGTTCCCGCCGCCCCTGGCGCAGGGTCCAGGTGGTCTGCGCCCCGTCCGCGCCGGCCGGCAGCAGGGCCTGATGCCGACTCAGATCCTCAGGCCGATGCGGCGTGCCGTGGGCGGCCACATAGCCCGGCGAAGCTACCAGCATGCGGCGGTTGAGTGCCAGCGGCGTGGACACCAGACGCGAATCGGTCGGCTCGTCCAGGCGGATCGCCAGGTCGAAGCCGTCGTCGTACAGGTCCACCATCCGGTCGGTCAGCCGCAGGTCGAAGCCGACCAGCGGGTGCCGGCGGCTGAACTCGGCAATGGCCGGCGCCATGTGCTTGCGTCCGAACGGTGCCGGTGCCGTCAGCCGGATGACACCACGCAGCGTGTTGTCGTCACCCTGGCCCACCTGCTGGATCTCGTCCAGGATGGACAGCACCGAGCGCGCCCGCGCCGCAATGGTGCGTCCCTCGTTGGTGATGCGCAGATTGCGCGTATTGCGCTCGAAAAGCGGCGTGCCCAGGGCGTGTTCCAGCCGCGCGATCTGCTTGCTGACGGTCTTCGGATCCAGTTGCAGGCTGCGGGCCGCGGCCGAGAAACTGGCGCTGTCGGCAACCCGTACCAGAACGTGCAGATCGTCGAGGTTTCGCAAAGACATCGATACATCCTGCCCAATAAGGACGGTCTTGTTGTGAGATAAGTAATCAGTTGGAACATTCTGTCACGACCCAGGGGGAAGGGCAGCCCCATAAAAAGATGGGCAAGGGTGATGCCCGATGCCTGGAAAGGACAGAGGCTTTCGTCATGCGGATCCTTCGTCACGTCACTTCATGACGACAGCGCCGCGCTCAGATGGCGGGCAGCAGTTGGTTCTTATTGCTAATGC
>CAUVLK010000349.1:0-3180 GCA_963552635.1 uncultured Lautropia sp.
GGGGCGCCGGCAGGTGGCCCAGCACCTGGCCATGGTGGCGCAGACAGCCGATACCGCCGTGGCCGATGCCGGCCTGTCGGCCCAGGCCATCGACGGCGTGGTGCTGGTGGGCGGTGCCACCCGCATGCCCGTCATCCGCCAGGCCGTGGCCAGCCACTTCGGCAAACCCCCCTATACCGGCCTGGATCCTGATCAGGTGGTGGCGCTGGGCGCTGCCATGCAGGCCGCGCAGCTCATCGGTCAGCGTGGCGACGGCGAGGACGACTGGCTGCTGCTGGACGTGACCCCGCTCTCGCTGGGCCTGGAGACCATGGGCGGCATGGTCGAGAAGATCATCCCGCGCAACTCGCCCATTCCGCTGGCGCGCGCCCAGGACTTCACCACCTACAAGGACGGCCAGTCCGCCATGGCCATCCACGTGGTGCAGGGCGAACGCGAACTCGTGAAGGACTGTCGCTCGCTGGCACGCTTCGAGCTGCGCGGCATCCCGCCGATGGTGGCCGGTGCCGCCCGCATCCGCGTCACCTTCCAGGTGGACGCCGACGGGCTGCTGTCGGTCTCGGCCACCGAGCAGAGCACCGGCGTGGCCGCCTCCGTCACCGTCAAGCCCAGCTACGGCCTGGAAGACACCGAGATCGAGCGGCTGCTGAAGGAATCCATCACCAGCGCGCGCGAGGACATGCAGTGGCGCGCCCTGCGCGAGCATCAGATCGAGGCGGCGCAGCTCCATGATGTGACGCGCAGCGCGCTCGACGAAGACGGTGGATTGCTGGACGCCCCCGAGCGCCAGCAGATCGACGACGCCATGGCCCGCCTGCAGAAGGTGCTGGGGGAGGCCCAGGGTCTCGACGGCTCACCCGACGAAGCGACCCTGCTGGCCGTGCGTGACCGTCTTCTGGACGCCCGGATGAACCTGCAGAAAGCCACTGAACACTTTGCCGCATTGCGGATGGATCAGGCCATCCAGCGCGCCCTGGCCGGCAAGACCATCGACAGCCTCACTTCCTGAACCCGCCAAGGAGAACGATTTGGCCACCATCACGGTCCTGCCACACGAAGAACTGTGCCCCGAAGGCGCCACCTTCGAGGCCCCGGCAGGCATCTCCCTCTGTCAGGCACTGCTCGATCAGCACATCGAGATTGAGCACGCCTGTGCCATGTCCTGCGCTTGTACCACCTGTCACGTCGTCCTGCGCGAAGGCTACGACGACGTGAACGAAGCCTCCGACGTGGAGGAAGATTTGCTGGACATGGCCTGGGGCCTGGAGCCCGAATCACGCCTGTCGTGTCAGGTGAAGCTGGAAGACGACACCAACCTGGTGATCGAGATCCCCAAATACACGATCAACCACGCGAAGGAAGATCACTGAGGGCCCACATCACTTCGTGTAATGGAACCGGCATGACAGGATGATGAGGGTTTCGTCGGTGGCACGATAGACCAGTCGATTCGTCGTATCGATCCGGCGAGACCAGTAGCCTGAGAGATTGCCAGACAGGGGCTCCGGCTTGCCCGTTCCTTCAAAGGGGTTTCGACTGGCCTCCGTTGCCAGCAGATTGATCCGTTTCAGCGTCTTGCGGTCCTGTCCATGCCAGTACAGGTAGTCTTCCCAGGCCTGTGGCAGAAACTTGATTGCACGGCTCATGGTTCCAGAAGGGCATGCTCTTCAGCCTTGCCTTCCTTGTCCATGGCCATGGCTTCCATCAGCCTCTGCGCATTTGCAGGGCTGCTGAGCAGATACAGCGTCTCCACCATGCTGTTGTAGGTGGCTTCCGAGATCAGGACGGCGTTTTCTCCGTCCCGTCGGTGGATGAGCGTGGCGTCATGGTCGTCCACGGCTTGATCGATCACTCGCTTGAACTGGCTGCGGGCTTCACTGAAACTCACGACACGCATGGCATTCTCCTGACTTGTACTATATATGGTACAAGTCATGCTGATTCAAGGCAATCCCTTCCTTCTGGCGATATGTCCGTCCATGGCCGAAATTTCGCCAGATGTCGGTGTCTGGCAGGGGAAAGGGCTAAGGGCCTTTAATACGCCCGATTGCTGACATCCCCCGGTGCCTGGATCGGGCTCACGAAGGTGCCGTTGCCTTGGTCAATGCCCGTTGGCGCGCCACTGGGCAGGATCAGCTCGTTGCCCCGGCGGCGCACGACGGAATGGGCCGCTTCGGGCGAACTCCGCGCAGCGCCGGCGCCGGCGGGCACGGTCGTGGCAGCGGGTAGGGTGCCTCCGGAAACGGTCGAAGGCAGAGAGGTCGATGCGGTGGGCGCGCTTGCAGCCGGATCCGGCGATGATGGGGCGGAGCGGGGGGCAAGGCCGTCGGCAGGCGTGGCAGCATGTGCCGGCGGGGGCAGGGCAGAACCAGGGATGGATGCAGGCGTGCCAGAGCCCGCCACCGGCGCCTGATCCGACAGCCCCGGCGTCAGCGGATCCACCAGACAGCGGGTGTGGCCGGGCATGAAGATGCCGTCGTCGCGCTCGTAGCCCGCCACCTCGGCACAGCGCCCGGCCGCATACTGCCGCGGATTGAGCCGGATGCACGCATAGGAAGGCGGAATCGTCTCGCCACTGGCCAGCCCATGGCTGGGTGTGAAGACGCAATGGGCAGGCTCAGGGGGCGATGCTCGGGCCGAGCGTGTGGCGGCCCGATACTCACCGGGGCGCAGCTGGCGCACGACCGGTGCATCGTCATGCACGCCGGCGCAGCCGGCCAGCAACACAGCCAGCAAGGCGGCCTGCACACAGGCACACCACGTGTTCTTTTGCGGTCCGGTACGCGCCTGCAGGCACGCCGCCCGGCGTCTTGTCCCTTGGTTCATCCCTGCACTCGGTCGGTGTCTTTGTGTAACGATAACATCGGACCGGATGCGCGTGCAGGGTTCCAGACCTTGGCGACAGGGGCAAGCTTCGGGAGAGCGGATCAACAACTGACCGGTTACGGCGTTTTCATGTCAAGATAAGAGGATCCGGCGGGAAAGGCCCATGTTCCAGCATTCCCCGTGCGCCATCCAACCGACATGACAAGGAGTCATGAATGAACGAAAAACAGAAGATGCAGAACCACATGCTCTATGACGCAAACTACGACGCAGAGCTGCTGGCAGAGCGCGCGCGTGCCAAGGATCTGTGTCATGCGTTCAATCAGCTGAGACCGTCCGAAACCGAGAAACAGG
>CAUVLK010000350.1:0-3172 GCA_963552635.1 uncultured Lautropia sp.
GCGACACGGCCAGCGCGTCGCCCAGGGCCAGGGCGGCGGTGGTGCTGGCGGTGGGGGCCAGGTTCAGCGGGCAGGCCTCCTTCTGTGCGCCGGCATACAGGTGGATGTCGGCGTACTGGGCCAGTGGCGATTCGGCATCCCCCGTCAGGGCGATGAGGACGGCACCCACGCGCTTGACCTGCGGCACGATGGTCATCAGCTCGTCGGTACGACCGGAGTTGGACAGCGCGATGAACACGTCCTGTGCCGTGACCATGCCCAGATCGCCGTGGCTGGCCTCGGCCGGATGCACGAAGAAGGCCGGCGTGCCGGTGGAGGCCAGCGTGGCGGCGATCTTGCGGGCGATGTGCCCGGATTTGCCCATGCCGCTGACGATGACGCGCCCCTGGCAGGCCAGCACCTGGCGACAGGCACGGCAGAACCCCTCGTCCAGCGTATCGCGCAGGTGCTGCACGGCATCGGCCTCGATGGCCAGCACCTGGCGGGCACGGTCGAGCAGGGCGTTGTCGTCGATCTGGGCGGGAGGCTGGGAGGTCATGCGCGGACAGGGAAATGAAACAGGTGATGGAGCTACCGACAGTTGGCTTTCAGTATAGAGCGAGTGGTGACGTTTGGGGTCTGGCGGCGGCGGTGCGATTCCATGCGCGGCATATGGCAACGTGCAGCGTCAGGTGCGGGCCGCCGATGCCGTGCGGGGCAGGTGCCGCCAAGAGCGCCCCGTGCGGCAGCAACGCCGTGACGTCCTCGCGGGGTGCGTGGCAGGAGCGGGGCACGCGGCAGGAGCGGGGTGCTGGAAGGTGGGGAAGGGTGTCGCAGGGCGTGACATCTGGGTTATACTGACCCGCCGTTCATTAAGAGCGCGGCAGACGCAGGGCGCGGCTCTGTTGCAGCCGACGCAAATGGGCGCGGGGCGCGCCCCGACAGAGGGGCGATTCGGCATCAATGAATGGTGAATCGGGCGCCCGATTGTGTGTTTTTGCGGTTGGCGGGGTTTTTTCGTGTTAGCTTGCCAGCTGCCTCTTCCCCTGACAGGACTGATTTGGATAAAGATACCCTTCTGTCCATTGAATCGCTGAGCTTTGGCTATACGCGCGATCGACTGATCCTGGATGACATCTCGATGTCGTTCAAGCGCGGGTCGGTGGTGGCCCTGATGGGTGGCTCGGGGTCTGGCAAGACCACGGTGCTGCGCCTCATCGGCGCCCAGGAACGCCCGCAGAAAGGCCGCGTCCTGCTCAATGGCGTGGATGTCCACAGCCTGTCCAAGCGGGAGCTCTACCGGATGCGTCGCAACATGGGCATGCTGTTCCAGTTCGGCGCGCTGTTCACCGATCTCAGCATCTTCGACAACGTGGCCTTCCCACTGCGCGAGCAGACCGATCTGCCCGAATCGATGATCCGTGACTTGGTGCTGATGAAGCTGCACGCGGTGGGTCTGCGCGGCGCCGCGCACCTGATGCCTTCGGAGATTTCCGGCGGCATGGCGCGCCGGGTGGCGCTGGCCCGCTCGGTGGCGCTGGATCCGCCGCTGCTGATGTACGACGAGCCGTTTGCGGGCCTCGATCCGATCTCGCTGGGCACCATCGCGCACCTGATCCGGACGCTGAACGAGGCGCTCAATGCCACCAGCATCCTGGTCACGCACGACGTGCAGGAAACCTTCGAGATCGTCGACTACGCCTATGTGCTGAGCCGTGGCCGGATCATCGCCCAGGGCACGCCCGACGAGCTGCGCGCCTCCACCGATCCGCAGGTGGTGCAGTTCCTGAACGGTCGTCGGGACGGGCCGGTGGCCTTCCACTATCCGGCCGGCCCCATCGAGAAGGAGCTCGGACTATGATCGGTCTGCTGGCCCGACTGGGGCGCTGGGCACGCCACGTCGTCAACGACCTGGGCTTTGCCGGGCGTTTCCTCATGCAGCTGCTGTGGGCGTCGCTGCTCTCGCTCAAGCGGCCCCGCCTCATCAGCGAGCAGGTCTACTTCGTGGGCAACCGCTCGCTGTCCATCATCCTCATCTCGGGCCTGTTCGTGGGCTTCGTGCTGGGGCTGCAGGGCTACTACAACCTGGAGCGCTACGGCGCCGAGTCCTCGCTGGGCCTGCTGGTGGCGCTGTCGCTGCTGCGCGAGCTGGGACCGGTGGTGTCGGCGCTGCTGTTTGCCGGCCGCGCCTGCACGTCCATTACGGCAGGCATCGGTCTCATGAAGAGCGGCGAGCAGCTCATCGCCATGGAGATGATGGGCGTGGACCCGATGCAACGGGTGCTGGCGCCGCGCTTCATGGCCGTGATGATCGCGCTGCCGCTTCTGGCGCTGCTCTTTTCTGCCGTGGGCATCGTGGGCGCCTGGATCGTCGGGGTGCAGATGATCGGGGTTGATCCCGGGTCGTTCTGGTCCCAGATGCAGGGCGGCGTGAGCTTCCGAGCGGATGTGCTGAACGGTGTGATCAAGAGCTTCATGTTCGCGCTGCTCTGCGGTTTCATCGCGCTGGTCGTCGGTCATGAATCCGACGCGACGCCGGAAGGCGTGGCCCGCGCGAGCACCACCACCGTGGTGATTTCCTCGCTGGCCGTGCTGGCCAGTGACGTGCTGATGACCGCGCTGATGTTCGGCGGTCTGTGATCCAAGACAGGTTACTTCGATGGCAATGCAACGCAAATCAATGGACGCGCTGGTGGGCTGCTTCGTGCTGGCGGGCATCCTGGCGCTGGCTTTCCTGGCCGCGCGCGCTTCCGACCCCAACTCCACCAACATCCGCGGTGGCTACGAGCTGGAAGCCAACTTCGACAACATCGGCGGCCTGAAGGCCCGCGCTGCCGTGCGCAGCGCCGGCGTGGTGGTGGGGCGCGTGACTGACATCACGCTGGATCCGCAGACCTACCAGGCCAAGGTGATCCTGCGGATGGACCCGCGCTATCACTTCCCCAAGGACTCCTCGCTGAAGATCATGACGGCCGGCCTGCTGGGTGAGCAGTACCTGGGCATGGAACCGGGCGCCGATACCGAGGAACTGGAGGATGGCGGCAAGATCGAGATGACCCAGTCGGCCATCGTGCTGGAGAACCTGATCAGCCAGTTCCTGTATGGCCAGGCCGGCAAGGGCCAGGAGAAAGGCCAGGAAGGGGGGCGCAATGACGGGCGAAACGCGGCCGGACGGCATGACGGCGCCCGTGCA
>CAUVLK010000351.1:0-3166 GCA_963552635.1 uncultured Lautropia sp.
GCTCATCCTGGCACCAGACAATCTGCGTGGCGTTCGGATAGCGGCTGAACTCGGCCTCGAAGGCCTTGTGCGGGAACGGATAGAGCTGCTCGATGCGCACCAGGGCCACTTCGTTCTCCAGCTCGCGGGCACGACGCTCGGCCAGCAGGTCGTAGTAGACCTTGCCGCTGCAGAAGACCACGCGCCGGACCTTGGACGGATCGGCCACAGTGTCGCCCAGCACGGTCTGGAAGCGGCCGTTGGCCAGTTCCTTCAGCGGCGAGACGGCTTCCTTGTGGCGCAGCAGCGACTTGGGCGTCATCAGCACCAGCGGCTTGCGGAACGGACGGATGAGCTGGCGGCGCAGCGCATGGAAGATCTGCGCCGGCGTGGTGGGCTGCAGCACCTGCATGTTGTTCTCGGCACACAGCTGCAGGAAGCGCTCCAGACGGGCCGAGGAGTGCTCGGGGCCCTGCCCTTCGTAGCCGTGCGGCAGCATCATCGTGAGGCCGCAGGCACGGCCCCACTTGGTCTCGCCCGAGGAGATGAACTGGTCAATGACCACCTGGGCGCCGTTGACGAAGTCGCCGAACTGGGCTTCCCAGATCACCAGGCTGTTGGGTTCCGCGCTGGCGTAGCCATACTCGAAGGCCAGCACGGCCTCTTCGGAAAGCACCGAGTCGATGACGATGAACTGGGCCTGATCCTCGGTGACGTGCTGCAGCGGGATGTAGGTACCCTGGTCGTGCTTCTCGCGGTTCTGGTCGTGCAGCACGGCATGACGGTGCGAGAACGTGCCGCGCCCCGAGTCCTGACCGGACAGGCGCACCGGGTAGCCGGCGGCCACCAGCGAGGCAAAGGCCAGGTGCTCGGCCATGCCCCAGTCCAGCGGCTGTTCGCCCAGCGCCATGGCACGGCGGTCGGCGACGACCTTCTGGACCAGCGGGTGCAGCTTGAAGCCCTCGGGCACCTGGGTGATGCGCTCGCCCAGACGCTTGAGCTCATTGATGGGCAGGCCGGTGTCGCCCGCGTCGGTCCATTTCCGGTTGAGGAACTGGCTCCAGTCGGAGGCGAAGCGCTTGTGGTTGGTGATGACCGGATCGACCGTGTGCTTGCCGGCGTCCATGGCGTCACGGAAGGCGGTGAC
Source organism: uncultured Lautropia sp. (assembly GCA_963552635.1). Lineage (GTDB taxonomy): Bacteria > Pseudomonadota > Gammaproteobacteria > Burkholderiales > Burkholderiaceae_E > Lautropia. Next base: position 1,127 of record CAUVLK010000351.1, read on the forward strand.
CAGATGGTCGGCGTAGCCTTTCTCGATGGTGCCCTGGGTTTCCAGACGGTCGGCGTACAGCTTGCGGGTGCCGGGGTGAACGCCGATGCGCTTGTACATCAGCGGCTGGGTGACGGACGGGGTGTCCTGCTCGTTGTGGCCCAGCTTGCGGAAGCAGACGATGTCGACGACCACGTCCTTGCGGAACTTCATCCGGTAGTCGAGCGCCAGCTTCGTGACGAAGACCACGGCTTCGGGATCGTCGCCGTTGACGTGGAAGACCGGTGCCTCGATGGACTTGACCACGTCGGTGCAGTAGAGCGTGGAACGCGAGTCGCGCGTGTCGGAGGTGGTGAAACCGATCTGGTTGTTGATGACGATGTGCACCGTGCCGCGCGTGCTGTAGCCGCGGGTCTCGGTCAGGTTCAGCGTCTCCATGACGACGCCCTGGCCGGCGAAGGCTGCGTCACCGTGGACCACGACCGACAGCACGTCGGAGCCGTCGCGGTCGCCGCGGCGCACCTGGCGCGCCTTGGTGGAGCCTTCGACCACGGGGCCGACGATCTCGAGGTGCGACGGGTTGAAGGCCAGCGACAGGTGCACGGGACCTGCCGGGGTGGAAACATCGCTGGAGAAGCCCTGGTGGTACTTCACGTCACCGCTGGGCAGGTCGGCCGCATGCCGGCCCTCGAATTCGGCGAACAGGTCCTTGGGCATCTTGCCCAGCACGTTGACCAGCAGGTTCAGGCGGCCGCGGTGGGCGGAGCCGATGACCATTTCCTGCAGGCCGTGGTTGCCGCCCTCGCGCACCAGTTCGTCCATCGCGGCGATGAAGCTCTCGCCGCCTTCCAGCGAGAAGCGCTTCTGGCCGACGTAGCGGGTGTGCAGGTAACGCTCCAGGCCCTCGGCGGCAGTCAGCCGCTCAAGGATGCGTTTCTTCTGCTCGGCACTGAAGCTGAAGCGGCCACGCACGGATTCGAGGCGCTCCTGGATCCAGCGCTTGGCGGCCGGATCGGACATGTGCATGAACTCGGCGCCGATGGAGCCGCAGTAGGTTTCGCGCAGTGCCTGCACGATCTCGCGTAGCGGTGCGCTCTCGAAGCCGAAGAAGGTGTTGGCGGCTGAGTAAATGTGGGCGTGGTCACCCTCGGTGAAGCCGTAGAACGACGGCGACAGCTCGGGGATTTCGGGGCGTTCGCGGCGCTTCAGGGGGTCGAGATCGGCGTGGCGCGAACCCAGACCGCGGTAGGCGGCGATCAGCTGTGCGACATAGATCTGCTTGCGGGCCGTTTCCACGTCGCCGCCCATCTGCTGGGGCTGCAGCGCGCCCTCACGGGCACGCTCGGCAAACGACTGGACGATCGGCGCATGGGCCACGTCGCGAGTTTCGGGATTGCCATCGGACGCGGGCAGCGACTGCAGGTTGTCGAAGTACGCACGCCAGGTCTCATCGACCGAGGCAGGATTGGCGAGGTAGCTTTCGTACAGCTCCTCGACGAAAGGGGCATTGCCGCCGAACAGGTACGAGTTCTGGCGAAAGGCGCTCATCATGTTTGCTTCACCTGTCAAACGAGTTTCTCGTTGAAGTCGTGCCGGGGAGAATCGTCCCGGATCACATGCGGTCCTGGCTTCCAGGACCTGCATGCAGCAACCGGCCGGTCCGTCCGTCCGGCCCAGCGAGACTGAAAAGTCAGTCTGCATAATAGCACCGCGAACAGGGGCTTCCGGCTGACCAGCGGGGTGTTTCAGGGATAACCCGTAGCACCGTGTGGCCGGAACCCCACTGTCGGCGGGCTCAGCGCGACGACTGGCGCGGCAGTCGCAGCAGGGCGCGCAGGCGACCCACTTCCTCCATCAGATCGGCCGTCAGGGCGGCCAGCTGCGGGTCGGCATCGAAGGTGCGCTCCAGGTCGGCAATGCGCCGGGTGCGCACGATGCCATGGCCCGGAAAGCGCCACGCCTGGACATCGGTGCCGGGGCTGGCATCGCCCTCGCCGGCCAGATCCACCACGCCGCTGTGCACGCGCTGGACCACCCAGGTTTCACTCACGTTGCAGGCAT
>CAUVLK010000352.1:0-3158 GCA_963552635.1 uncultured Lautropia sp.
GCACCGGGCACGCCGAGGGCTGGGGGCAGCTGCGTGAGTGTCTGCGCGTCCGGCTGGGCGAGGATGCGGTGTATGGGGTGGCGCCGGTGGCCGATCCGCGCCCCGAACATGCCTGGAAGAAGGTGGTGGGGGGCTTCATGGACGGAGGCGGCCGTGATGGGGGGCGGCATGCGCCAGAGCGTCTGCCGGGCTGGCCGGCTCGGCCGGGCTGGATGCTGCCCGATCCGCGTCCGCTCACCCAGCCGGTGGCCGAGGTCGTTGGCGGACCGGAGCGCCTGGAATCGGGCTGGTGGGATGGTGGCGACCTGAAACGCGACTATTACGTGCTTCGCCTGGCCAATGGTCAGCTGGCCTGGGCATTCTCGGCCGTGGGGCAGCGCGGGCCCTGGATGCTGCACGGGTGGTTTGCATGACAGGGGAAGATGCGCCTCCTGCAGCCGCCAAGTCCCCCATCCGGCAAGGCTGGCCAGCAGCACCGGAATGCCCCGGCGCACGGGCGGCCGGGCAGGATGCTGATGCCGGCATGGCAATGCCGCCACCGGCCTATGCCGAGCTGCACTGCCTCTCGGACTTCACCTTCCTGCGGGGGGCGTCCAGCGCGGCGCAGCTTTTCGAGCGCGCCCGGGCCTGCGGCTACCAGGCGCTGGCCATCACCGACGAGTGCTCGCTGGCCGGCATCGTGCGTGCCTTCGAGGCCAGCCGCAACACGGGGGTGCCCCTCATTGTCGGCAGCGAATTCCGGCTGGTCGACGGAACCCGTTTCGTGCTGCTGGTACAGGATCAGGCCGGTTATGAGGCGCTGTGCAGCCTGATCACCACCGGGCGGCGCGCCGCCGGCAAGGGCTGCTACCGGCTCGCGCGCGAGGACTTCACCCGCCCCGGGCTGGATCTTTCCGGGCTGCTCTGCCTGTGGCTGCCTTCGCCGCATCCGGATGAGGTGCAGGCCGACGTGCCGGATGAGCCGCAGGCAGATGCGCTGGATGGGCTACGGGCCAAGGGGATGGACGACGAGCCCCCTGCCCTCCCCGGATCGGGGGAAGACAGGCTGGCCCTGGAGCGGGCCGCCTGGGTGCGTCGCACCTTCCCCCACGCCTGGCTGGCAGTGGAGCTGCATCGCGACCGCGACGATGCCGCCGTGCTGAGGCATCTGCTGGCGCTGGCGCAGAAGACGGGGCTGACGCCGGTGGCCTGCGGCGACGTGCACATGGACCTGAAGCGACGCCGGGCGCTGCAGGACACGCTGACGGCGCTGCGCCATCGGCTGCCGCTGACCGAGGCCGGCGGTTGGCTCTTTCGCAATGGCGAGCGCCACCTGCGCCGCCGCGAGGCGCTGGCCGGAATCTATCCACCCGCGCTGCTGGCCGAGACGCTGGAGATTGCGAGGCGGTGCACCTTCAGGCTGGACAGCCTGCAGTACCGCTATCCGCAGGAGCTGGTGTCGGAGGGGCACACGCCCACCTCATGGCTGCGTCACCTGGCCGAGGAAGGGCTGCGCTGGCGCTGGCCGCAGGGGGCGCCCGAACGGGTCATAGGGCTGGTCGAGCATGAGCTGACGCTGATTGCCGACCTGGGCTATGAGCCCTACTTCCTCACGGTTCACGACATCGTGCGCTTTGCACGCAGCCAGGGCATTCTCTGCCAGGGGCGTGGTTCGGCCGCAAATTCTGCCGTCTGCTTCGTGCTGGGCATCGTCGAGGTGGACCCTTCCCGGATGCAGGTGCTGGTCGAGCGCTTCATCAGTCGCGAACGCAACGAGCCACCCGATATCGACGTGGATTTCGAGCACGAACGGCGCGAGGAGGTCTTCCAGTACATCTACGGCAAGTACGGTCGGGCGCGGGCGGCGCTCACGGCCAACGTCATCTGCTACCGGGGGCGCAGTGCGGCGCGTGACGTGGCCCGGGCACTGGGTTTCCCGCCCGATCAGGTCACGGCCATCGGCGCCTGCTTCGGGCGCGGCGGCTATGGCAACGACGTGACCGACCGGCTGGCGGAGGCCGGTTTCGATCCGGCCACGCCGCTGATGCAGCGGCTGCTCCATCTGGTGGAGGCGCTGCGCGACCATCCCCGCCACCTGTCGCAGCATGTGGGCGGATTCGTGATCTCCGATGGCCCGCTGTCCCGTCTGGTGCCCATCGAGAATGCAGCCATGCCGGCGCGAACCATCATCCAGTGGAACAAGGATGACCTGGACGTGCTGGGCATGCTGAAGGTGGATTGCCTGGCGCTGGGCATGCTGACCTGCGTGCGCAAGGCGCTGGCGCTGCTGGCCCGGCACCGTGGCCGCCACCTGACACCCGCCACCATCCCGCCCGATGATGCCGCCACCTACGACATGATCAGTGCGGCCGACACCGTGGGCGTCTTCCAGATCGAATCCCGCGCCCAGATGTCGATGCTGCCGCGGCTGCGGCCCCGCTGCTTCTACGATCTGGTCATTCAGGTGGCCATCGTCCGGCCTGGTCCCATCCAGGGCGACATGGTGCATCCGTACCTGCGCCGCCGCCAGGGGCTGGAGCCGGTCGTCCATCCGTCCGAGGCGCTGCGCGAAGTCTTCGAGCGCACGCTGGGGGTGCCGCTCTTTCAGGAGCAGGCCATGAAGCTGGCCATCGTTGCTGCCGGCTACACTCCGGGCGAGGCCGATCAGCTGCGGCGTTCCATGGCCGCCTGGCGCCGCCATGGCGACCTGGAAATCCACCGCCAGCGCCTGGTGGGTGGCATGCAGGAACGTGGCTACAGCCAGGAATTCGCCGAACGGATCTTCGAGCAGCTGAAGGGATTTTCCAGTTATGGTTTTCCGGAAAGCCATGCCTGCGCGTTCGCACTGATCACCTACGTGAGCTGCTGGCTCAAGCGCCATGAGCCGGCCGCGTTCGTCTGTGCGCTGCTCAATTCCCAGCCGATGGGCTTCTATTCGGCCAGCAGCCTGCTGCAGGATGCCCGTCGCCACGGTGTGACCGTGCGGCCGGTGGACGTGTGCCACAGCCACTGGGACAACACGCTGGAAGGTGGCAAACCGGGCGGCGCCCAGCCGGCCCTGCGGCTGGGATTCCGGCAGGTGCATGGGCTGAGTGAAGCCGCTGCGCGGCGCATCGTGGCAGCCAGGCTGGCGCTTGGTGGCGCCGAGCCGTCCCGGCATGCCTTCCGGGATGTGGCCG